>NZ_CP194516.1:605850-908775 GCF_050931845.1 Poriferisphaera sp. WC338 | reverse complement strand
GTGCGTGTGTTTTTATTTAAGCCAAGTTTTATGTTTATGCTGCTATGCCGCGTTCGGCGATTTAACCCGTGGCGTGAATATCCGTACACAGTTACGACCCGACGCCTTTGCGGCATACACACCTTGATCTGCTGCTTTCACCAGCTTGTCGACTTTATCAAAAAATGTCCCGTCATATGCCGCGACACCAATACTGGCCGTAATATGAAGATTTTTTCCTTCGTCCGACTTTACCGTGGTTTTCTCAATTGCCTGCCGCATGTCTTCTGCAATTTGCGCCGCTCCAATCCGATCCGTATTCGGCAACACTACCGCAAATTCTTCACCGCCATAGCGCGATACAAGCCCACGTTCACCGACGACAGCTTCAAGTGTCCGTGACAACGCCACCAAAACCTTGTCGCCAACAGGATGACCATACGTATCGTTAAACTGCTTGAAATGATCCGTATCTAAGAACAGCACACTCAACGGACCACTTGCGCCCTGTGTTGTTTTATCGTATTCATCTGAAATATATTCATTAAAATGTCGACGATTTGCAACGCCGGTCAGAGAATCAGTATTCACCTGATTCACCAACTTTTTATTCTGTTGCTGCAGTTGATCATGCTGCTGCTGTGCCGCAAGTGTAATGTTCATCAGCGCATCATTCGCCTTTGCAAGAATCTCATCTGGATTACCGAGATCATCTGTCTGCAAATCAAACAAGCGTTTCAGTTCATTGGTTTGCGTGTGAATCTCTTTCAGCTGTGGTTCTGCATCCTCTTGCGATAAGTCAAGCCATGCTTTAGCAAGACGGTAATATTTCTCTAAGGCATGTCCATCACCATCATTGATATAGATTTCAGCCACAATCGAACCGAGCGCGACACACTGTACGAATAACTTAACATCTCCGACAGCTTCATCCGGATTCTCATGGTATTTGATTGGTGCAACCAAAAGTGGTGGCAACTTCCACGAAGCTGCAAGCGCTTCACCCACTTCAGCGTGCGTCAGTTTCAATGTATCACGTTCTAGCTCAAACAGTTTGCAGTGTGAATCGCCAGCTTCTGTCATGATTGCTGTATACTCACTACCCAAAGTTTGATTCAATGCGAGCATACCAAGGTCTTGCAACAAACCGCCTAAAAATGCTTCTTCCTGCTGAACCAATCCCTTCAATTTCGTAAAGTGCTTCGCTGCCGCAGCTGCATAAATGCTGCGCTTCCAATAGCGAAGATGATTAAATCCATCTCCCCCTGCACCCTGCAGATTGTTGACGAGACTAAAACCTAATGCCAATGTTTTAACACTGTTCAGACCCAACACCACCAGTGCATGACTAATCGTGCCCACCGTATAGGCCTGGCCGTAAAAGCTGGAATTAACTGTTTTGAGAATCTTGCTCGAAAGGGCCGGATCGTTCTGAATCGTCTCAGCAATTTCGGTGATATCGACATCTTGCTGCTGAACAAGATCAATCACCTCTAGCGCAATCGCCGGCAGGCTGGGCAATCTCGGTGATCGTAATATGCGATCTAACAACGCCTGATTCATGTACTCATCCCCTCGTACGCACACAAGCTGTGCGCGCTGGTCATCAACAAAACATATTTACGAGGAGAATCAATCACGGCTGAAAATTCTCCTGCCCCTATGCCTGAGACTATCGGAAGGACTGAGCGCAGACTTAAACCTCCACGAATAAACTTAGAAACATTAATACTGGTATTTTAAGTTCATCAATCGTTGTTATTGTTGATCAACTGATTCATGCGGGACTGACATGGGACGCAAAACTCGTATACAGTTACGACCAGACCGCTTCGCGGCATAAAGTGCCTTATCCGCACAATCCAACAATTCGATCTCATTTCCCAATTGGCGCAAATGATCTCGTCCCGCAACGCCCGCACTCACCGTTACACCAATACGCTTGCCATCACCCACATCAAACCGCATCTTTTCAATCCGCTCGCGCATGTGCTCACCAATCTGGGCCGCACTTGCCACACCCAATCGTGGCAATAGAAGCGTAAATTCTTCACCACCAAATCGCGCCACACAACCGTCCTCAGGCTCATGTTCCTTCAATAAATTCGCAATCATCACAAGTACGCGATCCCCTGCTAAATGACCGTGTTCATCATTGATTTTCTTAAAATGATCAATATCAAAGAGTACCAAACTCAATGGGAAATCGCCTTGTTGACTGTTCTCAAATGCTGTTTTCAATGCACGGTCAAATACACGTCTGTTCGCAAGATTTGTCAGCGAATCGTGCTGTGAGATGCTTTCAAGTCGCGACCGATCTTTATCTAATTGATCGATCGTTCGCTCATTCTCAAGCGTCGTTGCAATCAATTTTTCGTTCGCTTCCAAAAGCAAACGATTCACATCGCGGTGCCCACGGCTCTTGATTTTAAACGCATCAGAAATCAGCTTACTCTTTTCTTCAACCTCAGCCAGCAGATCGTGTGCCATCTGCTCATCCATCCCCATCCATTCCTCAAGCTGTGCCGCATAGCTGGAAACTGCCGAGATCGAAAGCTGCTGTGGTGAAAGTGCATCGGCAACTAGACTGCTCGCTGCCACCATTTTTACAAGTACTAGGTATTCCGCTGGTGCATAGTCCGGCGCATGATGGTGCTCAATTGCATATACCAACATATCAGGCAAGCCCCATTGCCGCGCTAATCCCGCTCCAACTTCCGCATGATCCGTAGAAAGTTGATTCTGCTCAATCCGCGCCAATACTGAGTGTGTGCTACCCGTTGACTTGATTAATTCCTGGTAATCCCTGCCAATGACCTGCACCATCGCAACTAAGCCGATGTCTTGCAAAAGCGCTGCGGTAAAAGCTTCTTCAGTCAATTCGCTGCCAAGATTTTCTGCGATTGTTTTCGCCGCCACCGCGCTGTATACACACCGTCGCCAAAAACCATCCAGATCAAAATCAATCGGGCACTGCTCACTAATAACCTGACTTAGGCAAAACGCAATCGTTAACGTCTTCACCGCACGTACACCGAGCAATTTGGTTGCTTCGCGCACTGTCACAACCTGACGTGATAAACCGTAGTAACTACTGTTTACACTTGCCAGTAACTTCACAACCAATCCCGGATCAACACTGATCACTTCGACAAGTTCATCCAGATCACCGCCGTCCTGCTTGCACAATTCAATCACGCGTACTGCAATGCGCGGCAGCGTTGGCAATTGTGGCGAGTCTAGTATCTGATCCAGCAAGTCTTTCCTCACGCAGTCTTTCCCCCTCAATCCGGAAAAGCCATGAAAATCGTACGAATATCGTCTACGTCTCTATAAGTTGCATCGACATCTATAGCTATGCACTTGATCGAGTAACCTATTGGGAAGATGTCCGTAGCAAATTCAACTCATACATTCGCCCGATAACCATATTTCATAAAACGTTCTGACATCTAAGTCACAAACCCAACCAATCAAACGTCTGTATAACCAAAACCAATATGCTCACACGTATGATAGAACCAGCAACTCTATTTTAAATCTCGCACCATAAACATAAGAAAACCCCTGCTAGAACAGGGGGTTTCAAAATCATCTCAAATTTCCTGTGTTACCTCAAACCTAAACATTCAGCATCGCAGTAAACTCTGCATACCGCTGATCAAGCTCGGCTTTCTCGAGTGTTTTCAATCGACCAAGCGAGAAATCCTCAATATTGAAGCTCGCAACAACTGTCCCGTATGCCATCGCTTTGCACAATGTCGCATAACTGATGTCATCTGCACTCGCAAGATAACCCATCATCCCGCCCGCAAAACTATCGCCTGCGCCTGTCGGATCAATCACCTTCCGTGCTGGATACGCTGGCAAAGCGCACACACCATCATCGTGCCGCAAGATCGCACCATGTGCTCCCTTCTTCACCACCACAAACTTCGGCCCCATCGCTACAATCTTGTCTGCTGCAACTATCACATTGCTCTCGCCGGTCAGTAACTCTGCCTCAGAATCATTTAGCACCAAACCATCAATCTGCCGAAGCAAATCCGTCAGTACTGCTTTCTCCGTATTGATCCAAAGATCCATCGTGTCCGCAACAACCAGTTTACGATTTGGAAAGTTTTCCAGAAGGGCCATCTGTCCCGCAGGATGCGTATTGGCTAGGAAAATATACTGCGAATCTTTGTACCCATCTGGTACCGGTGGCAAATCCTCAGCCAACACATTCAAATCCACACTGATCGTCTCGCGATCATTCATGTTCTCCAAATACTTCCCATGCCAGCGGAACGTTTTGCTCCCCTTACGAACCTCAAGCCCAGTGGTATCCACATCAAAGTGTTTGAAATCCCCGACAAACGCTTCCGGAAAGTCTTCGCCTACCGCACCAACCAATCGCACATCACCAAAGTACGAAGCAGCCGCTGCAAAATAAATACTCGATCCGCCTAATACACTGTCTGCCTTTTGGCCGTCCGGTGTCTCAATCGTATCGATCCCAATACTGCCCGTCACAATCAAACTCATATCAACTCTCCAGCTTTCGCTTGTTTATTTCTTCTCAAAAAAGTTGTCATGCAAAACGATCACAGTTTCTTCGCCTTGCACATCTTGTAAACCGTATCCCACTCTTTCTTTGTCACCGGCTGTACCGACAGCCGCGAGTTCTTGACTAGCACCATTTCTTCCAGCGCCTTCGTACTTTTGATCGTTTCAAGTGTCACGGGCTCGGTCACAGTTTCTACTGCCTTAAAATCAACCATCCCAAACTTGCCAGTCTTGTCTGTGTGATCCGGATAATGCTCCTTCACTACTTCGACAATCCCTACAACCCGCTTCTCCTTCACCGAATGATAAAAAAACGCGCGATCCCCCTTCTTCATCGCTTTCATATTGTTATTCGCCTGATAATTGCGAACGCCATCCCAATGCTCTACACCTTTCTTGCAATGATCTTCCCACGACCACGTGCCCGGCTCACTCTTAATCAACCAATAATTCATCGCTTAATGCTCCCGATGTGACAACTTCTATCTCATGATTAGGCAGGCTTCACCGCGATACAGTTCTTAAACCGCGTAAGTGTCCTCGCTTTACCGAGGATGTTCAGCGTCGCATCAATCGGCGGCGTCACCGTTCCGCTACTCACCGCCACACGGATCGGCTGCGCGATCTTACCCATGTTGAGCGATTCCGCTTCCGCAGTTTTCGCCATCCAATCATGAGCTGCATTACCAAAACCTTCTTCCGGCAAATCACCAAACGCTTCGACCAATCGCTCCAGCATCACAAACCCCTCCCCGTCATTCTTCATCATCGCCTTCTTAATCCCCTTCGGTGTGAAGTCATACACAATCTCATCATCGCTGCACACAAAGAATCGTCCGCCCTTGGCCGGCTCATCCAACGATCGGCTTCGTTCCTGATACCCTTCACAAAACGCCTTGAAGTGAGCATCATTCGCAACAAGATCATCATATTCCGGATAGTGTGCTGCAAGATGCGCCTTCAATCTCGCTGCAAAATCATCCACAGGCAACATCACCACCGCTTCGGTGTTGAACTTGGCTAGCTTATCACGGTCAAACTTCGCGGCGCTCTTACCAATACGATCAAGCGTGAAGTTCTCTTTCAAAAACGACAGCGGGTTTGGCCCAAACCGCTCAACATCATTGCCCGGTGACCAGCCCAAGAGCGACAAATAATTATCCAACACCTCTGGCAAGTAACCTGAGTCTCTAAAGTCCGCCACATCAATCTCAGGCAAAACAAGATCCAGTTGTTTCGCAATCACTAACGCCACCGGCAATTCATCATTCTTCTTCGCCAAGAAATCTGCAAACAGTTGACCATCAATCCCATCGACCGATTCAAGCTTTGCATCCTTAGCTGCCTGTCGCGCAACTTTGGCTTTGTCGCGCTTACTCATCTTCGAGCCATCGCTATTAAAGATCAGTGGGATATGCGCAAACCGCGGCTTCTCCAAACCCAATGCTTCAAACAAGGCCACGTGCTTCGGTGTGTTGTTCAGATGCTCCTGCGCCCGCATGACCAGTGTCACGCCCATCGCGGCATCATCCACCACGTTTGCCAGATGAAACGTCGGCCCGCCATCCTTCTTCACAATGATGAAGTCTTCAAGCTCCGCCTGCTGTACCACCACCTCACCCAAAATTTCATCATTCACCGCCACATCGTGGTCTGGCATCTTAAACCGCACCACGTGCTCATCACCCGCATCCAACCGCGCCTGCAGCGCATCTTTATCCGCATTTAGCGCAAGCATATCCGCCGGATCATATTGGTACGGCTTCTTCGCAGCACGTGCCGCCTTCCGCAGTGCATCTAACTCCTCCGCCGTCTTGAAGCAGTAGTATGCCCGCCCCTTCTCAAACAGCTTCTTCACTGCATCGTCATACAACCCGCTCCGTTGACTCTGAAAATACGGGCCACGATCACCAATCTGATTCGCATAAGGATCATCTGCATCCGGATCCGGCCCCTGATCCCAATCTAATCCCAGCCATTGCATATCTTTAATAATCGCCTTGGTGGCCTCGGGGGTCGATCTTGCTTTATCCGTATCTTCGATGCGCAAGATGAATTCGCCGCCGTTGGCACGGGCGTAGGCCCAGTTGAAAAGGGCTGTCCGCGCACCGCCAACGTGCAAAAATCCGGTCGGGCTTGGGGCAAATCTTGTCACAACTTTCTTATTTGGTTCGCTACTCATGATCGGGATTGTAGCGAATTCCATCTCAGCCTTCAGAGCAACAGCCTGCTTCTTGCGACTTTTTACTAGCCAGATAATGGTGTCTCAAGGCATTTCGCGCCTAACATTCGCTTCCTCTGTCAAAAGCCTTCACCCTCCCCTGTCGCCTCTTTCCTTGCTCCTATCCTGCAATCCACGTCTCAAGCCTTCGCTCCATCTGCTCTGATCATCACGAACATCGTTCACGCCTCTCAATTATGGGAATGAAAGTCGCAACCCGCGACCCCAATCATGCGTAGAATGGATAGAGCAACGTCGTGGTCCAGCGTGCCAAATCCGCAGCCACAAACGACCGAGAATCAAACTAAGGCATAAACTCGGTATTCATCCGCATCGAAATAGCCGATAATTGACTTACACAGTGGGATCAAAGAGGGACGCGGACCTTTCACTCTGGCACCCCACTTGCACAACTGAATAATAACACCCGGCCCCAGTAGATTGGACATGAGGTCCAACGAAACAGGGGCGAACCCCCGGAAATGCAACTATGCAGAATAAACCGGCCGGTTCCCGAAGTTATGCATATGGCGGCTACATTCGCCGACTCAGCATGGACACCCACAAACACACGCTAAAGGCATAAGCATGTTTGAAAGATTCACAGATCGGGCTCGCAAAGTCATGGCGTTGGCTAACCAAGAAGCACAGCGCTTTAACCACGAATACATCGGCACCGAACATATCCTGCTCGGCCTTGTCAAAGAAGGTTCAGGCGTCGGTGCCAATGTTCTCAAAAACATGGATGTTGATCTCCGCAAGGTTCGCCTTGAAGTTGAGAAGCTCGTGAAGTCTGGCCCGGACATGGTCACCATGGGTAAGCTTCCGCAAACTCCGCGTGCTAAGAAGGTCATCGAATATGCCATCGAAGAAGCGCGTAACCTCAATCACAATTACGTCGGCACCGAACACCTACTCCTCGGCCTGCTTCGTGAACATGAAGGCGTGGCAGCCCAGGTTCTTATGAACCTCAATCTCAAACTCGAAGAAGTCCGCGAGGAAGTACTTAACCTCCTCGGCGCAGGCGTTGACCCGGAAGAAACAACCACCCCCACCAAAGGTGAGCCTTCTTCCTCATCGTCATCATCTTCATCCAGCAAGGGCGGCAAGTCCAAGACCCCGGCTTTGGATTCTTTTGGCCGCGACCTCACTGAACTCGCACGGCAGGATCAACTTGATCCCGTTATTGGGCGATCCAATGAGATCGAACGTCTGGTGCAGATCCTCTGCCGTCGTACCAAGAACAACCCCGTGCTGCTCGGCGAAGCAGGCGTTGGCAAAACCGCCATCGTTGAAGGCCTCGCACAACTCATCGTTGGCAATGATGTCCCGGAAATTTTGCATGACCGCCGCATTGTCGTGCTGGACCTCGCCATGATGGTGGCCGGCACAAAATACCGCGGCCAGTTTGAAGAACGCATCAAAGCAGTCATGAACGAAGTGCGTCGTGCGAAGAACGTGCTGCTGTTCATCGATGAATTGCATACGCTTGTTGGTGCTGGTGGCGCGGAAGGCGCGATCGATGCCTCCAACGTGCTCAAGCCTGCTCTCTCTCGCGGCGAGATCCAGTGCATCGGTGCAACCACACTTGATGAGTACCGCAAGTACATCGAGAAGGATGGCGCGCTTGAGCGCCGCTTCCAGACGATCCTCGTCGAACCACCAAACAAGAAAGATGCGGTCAAGATTCTCACCGGCCTGCGCGATCGTTATGAAGCGCACCACCGTGTGCAGATCACTGACTCCGCGATTGATGCTGCTGTTGAATTGTCCGATCGCTACATCACCGCACGTGTGCAGCCGGACAAATCCATTGATGTCATCGACGAAGCTGGCGCTCGCATCCGCCTTAAGAGCATGAGCAAACCGCCAAACCTCGCAGACATCGAAGAACAAATCGAACGTCTTGCCATCGAGAAAGATGAAGCCGTCAAAGCGGCGGACTACGAAAAAGCCGCCGAGCTGCGTGATCAAGCCGAATCTCTCCGTCGCAACAAAGAGCAAATCCAGCGCGACTGGCGAGCCAAGTCCAAAGAAATCGATGGCATCGTTGACGAGGAAGTCATCGCTGAAGTCGTCTCCAAGATGACCGGCGTGCCACTGACTCGCCTTGAAAAAGCGGAGTCAGAACGACTGCTCAAGCTCGAAGAAGAACTGCACAAAACCGTTGTCTCACAAGACGACGCCATCAAGGCTATTGCCAAAGCGGTCCGCCGCTCACGCTCTGGCCTTAAAGATCCGCGCCGCCCCATGGGCTCCTTCATCTTCGTCGGGCCATCCGGCGTCGGTAAAACACTGCTCTCCAAAGCAATCGCAGAGTTCATGTTCGGCGATCCCGAATCGCTCATCCGTATCGACATGTCAGAATACATGGAGAAACACAATGTCTCTCGACTAATTGGAGCGCCTCCCGGCTACGTCGGCTATGAAGAAGGTGGCCAACTCACCGAGCAAATCCGTCGTCGTCCATACGCCGTCGTCCTGCTCGACGAGATCGAAAAGGCGCACCCCGACGTGTTCAACATGTTGCTCCAGATCATGGAAGAAGGCGAACTGACCGATTCATTCGGCCGACACATCTCCTTCCGTAACGTCATCCTCATCATGACGTCCAACATCGGCGCAGACCTCATCAAGAACAAAGCTGGCTTCGGCTTCGCCATCCAAACACAAGAAGCTGACTATCAGAAGATGAAGCAAACGCTCAACAATGAGATTGAGCGCTACTTCCGTCCCGAATTCATCAACCGACTTGACGACATTATCGTCTTCCGTCCGCTCAACCGTAACGACCTTAACGGCATCGTCGAATACGAAATCCGCAAGGTCTTCCAACGACTCGAAGAACGCGACATTGCCCTTCAAGTTGATCAGACCGCAAAGGACTTCCTCATCGACAAGGGCTACAACCCCGACTTCGGTGCACGTCCACTCCGCCGAGCGATTGAGCAGCATATTGAAGACCCGCTTTCCGAGTCTATTCTCCGTGGTGAGTTTACCTCCGGCCAACTCATCAAAGTTCACTGGAACAAGGAAGATGAACTCGAACACCTCACCTTCCATGCAGAAAAGCTACCACCAAAGGAAGAAAATAAACGCACCGATGACGATGACGAGAACAACGATGGCGGCGATGACAACGATGGCGGTGACGGGGGCGATTCAAAGTCCCCACAGCCTGTCGCCCCTTCCTCAGAAGCTGACGAAGATTAAGTCTTCATAGTCACAACAATCAACAAGCCTCATAACGCACGTTGTGAGGCTTTTCTCATGCCCACTCCACACTGATCCGCAGCAACATTCAATCCTGCAGCACTTTCTGCTATACTGCGTTCTCGCTCCCCCTTCAACCTAACCCCTTGGACTCGCGGAGCTGTTCTATGCGCACTTGTCGCCAATTCTTTTTCTTAATCCTAGCCTTCTTTTCACTATCTCTAGCTGTTTCGCTGCATGCTAAGCCGCTAACCCTGACCGCCGCTGATGCAGCCTTTGAAGGCGCACCTCCTCAAATCAAACTCACCCACGAGAAATCCCACACCTCTCACTGGAACAATCTCGATTCCGTCCTGGTCTGGCAAGTCCAAACCAACAAACCCACCACCATCAACCTCTCAATCTGGCAAGGCGTTCCTGTCGATCTTGCCGGCAGCACATTTACCATTACCGCAGCCGATCAATCCTACAGCGGCAAAACCCAAGGCACTAAAGGTTGGAATGACTTTCAACCCTTCCCGGCAGGCTCATTCAACCTGCCCGCTAACAAAATCGTCACCATCCGCATCCAACCCACTACCTTCATCAAGCCGCAGATTTTCATGGATCTGCACCAGATTACACTTACACCTAGCAACGATGCGGAACTCACTAAGTACGAATACGTTGAAGAATTCTCCCCCTTAAAACTCAGTCACGCAGATGTTATTGATCGCGCAACCACTGCCTTCTATCCAAAAGGTCTCACATCCGATCAATCAAACAACAGCATCATCTTCACTAAGCAACTCCAATCTAATGCGCAATTAGATAAACCACATCCCCTCGCCCCGACCTTCGAACAATCCGAACGTTCCGTCCGTGCTACGATTAATTTCCCCTACCCTGTTTCCATCTACGGCGGCGGCGAAGTCACCGGCCCACTCCTTCGCAACAACACCGCTATCAAATTCTGGAATACCGACAACTACACCTATATACGTGACACTGGCTCACGTCTCTATCAATCCCATCCTTTCGTCCTCGCTCTCAAACCTGACGGCTCCGCCATCGGGATCATCGCCGACTCGACTTATAAAGGCTCGCTTACTATCACGGATCAAGTCCAATTTACCTTCGCGAGAAAGCCCTTCCGCATCATCGTTTTCGAAGCTGAAACCCCGCAGAAAATCCTTCAAAAACTCGCGGATCTTACCGGCCATATGCCTCTTCCACCGAAATGGTCGCTTGGCTACCAACAATGCCGTTGGGGCTATGAAACCGAAGAACGCGTTAAGGAGATCGCGCAAAACCTCCGTAAGCGTCGCTTGCCTTGTGATGTGATCTGGATGGACATCGACTACATGGATGGCTTTCGCGTCTTTACATTCGACAACAAAGCGTTCCCTTCACCCAAAAGGCTCAACAACTATCTGCATGCCCGCGGCTTCAAGGCTGTTTGGATGATCGATCCTGGCATCAAGCAAGACCCCAACTACTTCGTTTATCAAACCGGCACCCAAGAAGATGTCTGGGTCAAAACCAAAAACGATAAAACCTTCATAGGCGACGTCTGGCCCGGCCCGTGTGTCTTCCCCGACTTCACGCAACCCAAAACACGTACATGGTGGGCAGATCTCTACAAAGATTTCATGGCCACTGGTATTGATGGTGTTTGGAACGACATGAACGAACCCGCGGTGTTCAACGGCCCTGACTTCACCATGCCCGTTTCCAACAAGCACAAGGGCGGCACTTTTGAAGACATCACACTGCCACCCGGGACGCACGAAATCTATCACAATCTCTACGGCATGCTCATGACCAAAGCTTCCCGTGACGGCATTCTCGCAGCCAACCCCAGCAAACGCCCCTTCCTACTCACACGTTCCAACTTCCTCGGTGGGCAGCGCTACGCTGCCACATGGACTGGCGACAACGCATCCAATTTCGATCACCTCAAGCTCTCCATCCCCATGACCCTTACCCTCTCACTCTCCGGCCAACCCTTCAACGGACCGGATTTGGGCGGCTTCGCAGGCAAACTCGAACCTGAACTTTATGCCCAGTGGGTTTCGCTTGGTGTTTACTTCCCCTTCGCCCGTGGTCACGCTGCCAAAGATACTAACGACAAAGAACCTTGGGTCTTCGGCCCTGAAGTCGAAGCCATCGCTCGTGACGCACTCAATCGTCGCTACCGCCTCATGCCATACCTCTACACACTTTTTGAAGAAGCATCACGTACCGGCCTCCCGGTCATGCGGCCACTCTTCATGAATGATCCCGCTGCATCATATCTCCGCGATGAAGATCGCGTCTTCACGCTCGGCTCAGATCTATTAGTCATCCCCGAATGGGCCGACTCCCCCGCGCTCCCACAAGGTAACTGGCTCGCCTTCGAAATCCTCGAACGCAAGAACATCTCCAAAAAACCAGAAAAAACAAGCCTCAAAGAAACACCCTACAAAGTGCAGACACGCCTGCGCCCCGGTGCGATCCTCCCTCTTGGCCGCGTTATTCAAAACACGACACAAGCCTCACTCAAACCGTTAATGTTGGTGATCAATCTTGACGAAAATGGCTCCGCGACAGGCACGCTTTACGAAGATGCGGACGATGGCTTCGACTACCAAGCCGACGACTATCTCCGCACCACCTATACTGCAACACGTGATGGCAACATCGTCACCGTCGCCGTCTCAAACACAGAAGGCAATCGTCCCCGTCCTAAACGTTCTTTGGTTATTAAAGTCCTCACGGATCATTACAACTTCGTCACACGTTCTGGTATTGACGGCCAACCCCTCACTATTACCCTTCCTCAATAACCCGCCACCTCATTACACAACAACAAAGCTCAGCAAGATCTATTGCTGAGCTTTTTCTACTGACACCATCTATCTGATGATGGCCTCGTCTTATTGATCGCGGATATCAAATTAACTGAAGGTAAACGCGCCCGCTTTGGCCAACAAAATCATTCCGTAAATACTCGGAAACGCACTAATCGCCACACCCACCACCGCTAGCCATCGACCCGTATCCAACTTCTTCCGCGCCACAACTTCACACAGCACAATGAAAAAAGTCACCAGCGCGAACTTGAACGCGATCATGCCCGGCAAACCCCACTTGAACAATACCGCTTCTGCAATCGGGTTTGCTTCCGATCCACCTTCATGATGCAAAATAATCCATGTCACCATGATGTCCAACGTGCTCACAAACACTAACCAGACATAGTATCCTCCGAGCAGCATCTCCTGCTGCCCGAGAAATCCTGCTTCCTGCTCACTCTCCACCGCTTGATAGTCATCTTGACTCGGGTTCATGGCCATGCCACCATTTTAAGCAGTCAACTCACCAATCACGAGTATTTTTTTGCAGCGCAATCACATCATTGCGCCCTCGCCCACATAAATACCACACATGACACCACGTCTTTATTTCATCAGCTTTAAACGCTCAATTTCCACAAAAAAAGCCCCGCAAATTGCGAGGCAATTTTCTTGACTTTTATGCTCTGATTCAGCTTGTCGCTGCTGCGGCATAATGATCTACCGCACAACCTTTTGGCAGGTACGGTGCTTTAGCCGTCTTCTCCATCAGAGGTGCAATCGAGTCGTTGGCCCTTAGTGCATCCAAGATAAATTTGCTGCCCAATCGTCGGAAGACTTTGCCACTATCGTCGACTTCATCTTCATTCGCATGCTCTTTAGCAAGATCAAATAATGCAGCACACAACGTTGCAACCTTGTCTCGTGGCACCTGGCGGAAGTACAGCTTCTCATCTTCCACCAACACCGTGCCTTGGTATCGGGCATCTTCGGAACCACCAAGTTTAAGCATGTACATGTTTGGCCCTTGTCCAACCAAACCAATCGTCTTCGTCGCGGGACGGAAACATTGACGCTCACAACCGGTAATACCGATGGATTCGGTTAGATCGCCGTAGCCCATTTCTTCAAGCTGATCGATCAGCTCGGGCTCAAAACGTTCACTCTCTGTGTAACTCAAGCGGCAGGTCGGCAAGCCAACACATGCACCCGACAAAACACGGAGCGATGAGTATGCTTTACCATTACGTGTGCCGAAGCCGAAACCCTGAAGGTATCCTTCAAAATCTTCAACGGCATCTTCTTCGATATTCGTGAAGAGTAGGTCCTGATTTGGCGTAATCATCAGTTCGACACCGGCAAACTTCTGCATCGTGTCGCGTACCATGCTCTTGAGCTTACCGTTTTCGCCATCAATCAAGCGGCCATTTTCAACATAGGCGCCAAACGCCCACTTGCCGTTGCTTTCCTGCTTATGCCAACCGTGGTGCATCATGCGTGCGCCAGGATCTAACTCAGGATTAGGCGATTCAAAACCAAGCCCCTTCTCACGAAGTTGATCTTGATACCAGCCGATACCTTGCTTGTTCACGACATACTTCAGACGTGCCCAGTGACGGTTCTTACGGTCGCCCCATTCCTCATGCACCTTGACCACGCCTTCCATCATCGGCATGAGCTGCTCTTCAGTCACAATCGCGAGCGGTTCGCCAAGCCCTGCAAATGTAGGCTTTCCGTTCTTCTCGCCCTGTCCGCCACCAATATAAACCTGATAGGCTACGACCTTCTCGCCTTCGAGGATCGGCATCACGCCCATGTCATTCGTGCGGATCTCAACACAGTTGTCGTATTCAAGCTCACCCGTTTCGCTGTTGCGATCCACGGCACTAAAACCGATCTTAAACTTACGGTTCAGCAGTTTTTCGCCATACGAATACTGTACTTCAGGATCACGGATGAAATTAGGATCAATCGCGAACACCTGAATGTGTGGTGCGGCAGGCAAACGGAAATATTCGCCGTATTCATGTGCCTTCGCATTTGCGTCGTACACTGTGCTGTACTTCGATAATGGACAACCCATGACATTGCGAACGTTATCGCCACAACCATTCAGGGCATAGAAACCCGTCGAAGCCATCTCACCGACCAACGAAATTACATCTGGCTTCTTCAACCAGTGATACTGAACATTCTGTCGCGTCGTCAAACGCAGTGATGCACCACCGAATGGATTGTTATCACAATATTTGTCTGCGAGTCCGTCAAAGACTTGCCACTGCTCACCAGTAAATGCGCCGCCTCCCGGGATGGTCGCACGGATCATGTACATCCAATCTTTCTCGCGGCCAGTCTTTGCACGGTTGTACTCAAGATAAATCCCGTGCGACTTAGCGAGCTGCTCGCTTGCTTCCTCGATATCACCGGGGCCACTCAGGTTCCGGAAGTCCGGTCCAAGTACACCACGCACCCCATCACTCTCCAGCTTGAACTTCTCAACCTTATTAATCTCCTCATCTGGCGTGTGCAGATAAGGCTCAGGCACTTTACGTCCATCACTCATAATGCTTCATCTCGACTTTCTTATGATCGCTCTGTTTCTCTGTAGACTGGCCAGATGGGAGGGCGTGCTCCCGTATCAAAACACGCAGCCAAAACTCTAGCCAAGCCAGTATCTTAGCAACATTACCGCCAGATTCCGAATATTCCCAAGCTCCAAAGTCACTCAATCACTCCTCAAATCTGCCCGATAAGCCTAAACGGTAGCCTCAAACACCCACCTCAGGTTGCCAAGCAGCCCCACAATGATCATAGTATGGTCCATTCGGCCACAAGCCGCCTCAGCATCACGCCCAAATACCTCAAAAACCGGGATTTAAAGACTGGACGCTCTTTTCCCTGCTTCTGACACCAAGGTCTTGCCGAACGTACACTATTTTAGCTTCCCGGCAGACGAAGAAGAGGATTTCTCATCATGCAAATCACCATGGTCGGCACCGGATACGTTGGACTTGTTACTGGCACATGCTTTGCCAATACCGGCAACCACGTTATCTGTCTCGACGTTGATCAGAAAAAAATCGAGAAGCTCCACCAGGGCATTTCGCCCATCTATGAACCGGGCCTCGACGAGTTGATCGCACGCAACGCCAAGGCAGGCCGTCTTGATTTCACGACTGATAAAACCGCTGCTTATGTGGATGCAGAAATCATCTTCATTGCCGTCGGCACACCCTCTGGCGATGATGGCCGCGCAGATCTCAAATATGTTCTCGCTGCGGCAAAAGATATCGGCAACGCCATTGAATCCTCCAGCTCAACCAAAGAAAAAATTGTCGTCGTCAAATCGACGGTCCCTGTCGGTACCAACAAAAAAGTTGAAGACGCAATCAAATCTTGCACCTCTAAAACGTTCCACATGGCTTCCAACCCGGAGTTTCTCAAAGAAGGTGCTGCCATCAACGACTTCAATAAACCTGACCGTGTTGTTGTCGGCTGTCATGACAAATCCACCGGCGACCGCATGAGAGATCTCTATGATCCGTTCGTTCGCCAAGGCAATCCCATCTTTATCATGGACATTCCATCGGCAGAGATGGTTAAGTATGCTGCAAACTGTATGCTCGCCACAAAAATCTCATTCATCAATGAGGTAGCTAACCTTTGCGAGCGATACGGTGCTGATATCAATGAAGTCCGTCGCGGCATGTGCTCCGACAAACGCATCGGCAACCAGTTCCTCTACCCTGGCCTCGGTTATGGTGGATCGTGTTTCCCCAAAGACGTGCTTGCCATGATCTCCATGGGACAAGACTCCGGCCATCCAGCGCAACTTCTCGAATCCGTCCACAAGGTCAACCAAGATCAGCGTGATGCATTCATGACTAAGATCAACAGCCACTTTGATGGTGCTGACTGGTCCTCACTAAAAGTTGCAGTCTGGGGCATCGCATTTAAACCTGGCACTGACGATATCCGTGAAGCGCCATCTATCACGCTCATGCAAAAGTTGTTGGATAAAGGCGTCACGGTCACCGCCTTCGATCCTGTCGCTCACGAAACTTCACAGGAAATCCTCAGTGATAAGATCACCTATGCCGATGATGCTATCTCTGCCTTAGAAGATGCCGATGCGCTTATCGTCTGCACTGACTGGGACGAATTCAAACATCCAGATTTTGACACCATGCGTCACAAACTCAAGACCCCCGTCATCTTCGACGGCCGCAACATCTACCGACGCTCTCTTATGCGTGAGCATGGCTTCGTCTACCACTCCGTCGGACGTGCTTCAGTTTCGCCCGAAACAACCAACGCCTAATCTGCGAGTAGACAACATCTACAAAACAACCCCGCGATCATTCACGGGGTTGTTTCATGCCAACAATCTTTTCTAATTAATCTTCAACGCCAAGTATCTTCTCTAAATACTTCTTCGCCTCTCCCAACTCACTCACCACTTCATACGACACCGGCTTCCGACCACCCAACCGCTTCCGCTTCACGACCTGCTCGCCCGCGCGTAACAACACAATCTCTACTCGCTGTCCCGGTTCGAAGCCTACCAACGCTCGCCCAACATCCAACCCCGAATGAACCGCACGACCATTCACCTCTACCAACACATCACCATCTTCATAGCCCCGCATTTTCGAATCATGAATTATCAATCCTATCTCACTCCGCACACACTTGCTCACGCCCAACATCTCACCTAATGCATACCGCCACGCCACAACACGATCACCAGCCTCATCAACATCCTTCTCCACTTCTCCGGTCTTAGCACCAATCTTTATACCCACCACCTCCAATACCTCATGTATTGGCATTTCCATGTCTGAATCCAACCACCGCCGCATCAATCGCTGTGGCCGCTCCCCGGCAACATCTTCAATCACATCCATCAAATCGCTTCGCTGCCATTGCAATCCCTCACCACCATAACGTGTAAACATTCGCCGCATCACGAGATTTAGTCCTGCATCGCCATCCGTCCGTTCCATAATCCATAAATCCAGCTTCAACCCAAACAACAACCCACCATCATAAATGAGTCCATGGTTCTGGCTTTTGTTCATCCCCGCATCACTGATCGAAATGCGCCCTGCTTGTCGTTTGTAACCTGTTGCTGCACGTTTCACACGTTCATCAAAATCTGATCGTGTGACAATACCTTCATGCACCCCCACAACCCAAGCCATATACTCGGTCACCCCCTCTTTAAACCAATTCTCTCGTGGCAAACTCTTGAACTTCCCACCATTCCACAAATGAAAAATCTCATGCCCCACGAACTTGTACATCTGCTTCCGCGTGTCCTCTTCCTGTGAATCACCCACCAGTAAACTGATCGCATTCCCTGTCATCCCCCCATCGTATTGCCCCACCTTCGCATGACGATTCGCCACCACTAACAATCGCCCTTGCCCCGCATCACCAAACATCTCTAGAAAACCAGACGAAAACCGCCGCATCGCCTCTTCGATCCCCTCGAACCCCTCCGCTGGCAGATTCGCGCTTGCCAGCCGCACCGCCATCTCCTCACCCTTCCCTTCGCCTGTCTTAATCACGACTTCTCGTTTTCGCTGTGGTCCTAAAAGCACATAACTGTCCACCAGCTTCTTCGCACCATCCACAAAATATACCGCACCCGCCTCGCCATCTCCCATTTGATCCTGTTGCTTCCATGACGTACTTACCATCGAATAATCATCCCCTTTAAGCCGTGTCCCATCTTCATCCCCAGAAACATCAAACACCACCTGCACATCCCCCTCATAATCCATCGGCGCTAAAAACATCGCCGCTGTATTCCAAAATGCACCTCCTTTCTCTCCACCACAAACATACGGCCACTCATCATTCCCATACTGCGCATACAACCTGTCATGTAACAACAACACCTCATACGCAACCACCGCCGGCTGCTTCACCACCAGCTTCAATCGCTTTTGCTCTGTATGCACTACCTTCCGCCTTAGCGTTCCATCCTCATCAAACACACGAATCGCATCCAGAAAAAAACTATAACCGCCACGCACGCCATGCCCCGGCTCCAATCGTCGGCTCATCTCCAACGCCACCTCCCCCTCGCCATCCAAGCTCACCTGTACCGCCACTCGCCGCCACCCTAATTCACCGCCCGCCCTCACGTCATAGCGCAACCCCTCGCCATGCACCCTCCCAACCATCGCCACAAAGAAACTCGCAGCTACTATATACATCCATCTCAATGCCACCATCTCAGAACCCCTAAAAAAGTCGTTTTACTCAAGCGTTACCGCACACCATCATACCGCCTCACTCGCGCATGAATAGCTCTTTTCAGCCATGTTCGCAGAGATGCACTTATTCACTTTGCGTTTCGCACGTATGCGTCATCATCACTTGGTTATATGCAATCCTATAGACAACAGCTTCGGGGGGAGATACATTCAGAGGCTACAGCTTCAATCTGAAGTTACAGCGCGCTAACAACCCTACAAATGCACTAATCCCAAACGCCCACACCAAGCACTTCACCACACCAATCCATGGTTGGTATCCGCTCCAATCATATACTGTGCCAAACCAATAAAACGTACCACGATTAAACGCATTCAAGGTCGCCAAGTATCCCTCCGGCAATGTCCAGCTATCCACGATCGACATCGCTGCACCAATCGGCACAACGATCAAATACACTGTCAAAGGATTCGCACCCGCAGGCTTGAACAATACCGTCCACTTCTTACAGCCCTTCACATCAACCCACAAATAAAAGACCACCCACATAACCATACAGAACGCCGCACAAATCAGCGAATACGCGGGCATCGCGCCGTTCTTATGTATCCCATAAAACTGTGCGCTTAAAAATGCTGCGATCACAAACACAAGCGCATACGTCATCACCGTCGTGACCTTATCCGTCGGGTTTGGATACTTTTTATGATCCATGATCACCAAACCCAAGAGCAACCCCATCATCGTCGACGTCGTATGCGTGCTGAAGCTTGCCAACATCAATTTCCCACCATGCTCACTAAACATCGGCGTCAATCCCCATACCTTGCCATCTTGCATGCTAAACCAAGTACCCATCCAACCTGTTTCATACAACTTCATCACGGACCAGATCTCAAAACCAATCACTCCTGCAGCCATCAAGAACATGAAGCCTTTCTTCAACACATCTTCTTTTTCTTGCAGGCCAATCTTCAAAAAGAAACCAACTGCGCCCAACCCGACTGTCACCATCACCAACGGATACACAATCCACGGCATCCGAAAGACCCCCGCATAAACACCGTCATTCCCCGCTCCGCAAACCTTCCACGCCATCAAAACCACGTATACAACAAACACCACGACCAACGCCCCCATCAATCCAAACATACTCGGCAACAACCATCCTGCTTGCTTCTTCTTTCCATCTACCCACGCATCACGCAACGCTCGAAGCGTATATCCCATCACGATCAATGCCACCACGGAAATATACACCGCTGTTAGTGGCCGCACCCCCGCCTTGCCCGCTTTCATCACGATGAATACATTGAACAGCATCAATATCGCGCTAATCAGCGCGACACGATTATCTCGATAAAGCAAGTAGCAAATCGCAGCAATCAAATACGCCCAGCCAATCAACCCCACAATCCCATACCAGCTTGTACCAAAGTAAACCCCCACATTCCCCTGCCAATCCTTCACCGTGTAACACCACCACGCAAACGCTAATCCCCCCACACCTACAAGTCGTACCCCAACCGAAACCATCTTGGCCCAATTACGTTTAACCTTCACTGAATGCCAAATCATGAAGATCGAACCAAACACAATAAGCAACCACCACCCACGATGCCATCCGAACCCGCCATTCTCAATCGAACTGAAATAACGCAAATGACTCAAACTTGCGATCGACATGAAATGCCCAATGATGATCAAACTCACCACGCGCAACCCGATATGCCAAAGCAATTTTCCTGCCGGCTCATGGGCCAATCGCTTCTTAAACGCAAACGGGATTGATGTCCCTGTGATGAACAAGAATGAACCAAACACAAAATCCGCAAGCGCCATCCCCATGTGACCTGCCGGCAAGTGCCCCATCCACCACTTACTCCCACTTACACTCACCACCGTGTTCACAAACAACATCATGATGATAATGAAGCCCCTAAGTACATCAATCGAAACCACCCGCCCCCCCACATCCGGAAGCGCAGCCTTCTCATTTACCCGCGCACTAATATTAGCCTGCTCAAGCACAGGTTCGTCCAATGTTACATCACGATTTATCTGACCCATGCGTCATCCTTTTACTGTCATAAAACAGGCGTAAAAGTTTGACCCACTGAATGATTGAAAATCCCCACGCCCCACCGCCCACTATACCATGCCGCCACACGCCTACCAAGATTTGCCACATGAGTCGCACATCCGTGTCATGAAATCATGATCCGATCCCATAAACCCGCCGCATAGACTGTGTCCCAAGCCGTTCCCCGCCGCTATCCGCAACATCTTTCAGCTTATCCTCTGCCACCGTCATACCCTCCACCCGCGACTCCATCTTCGCGGCCAGCACCCCCGCGATCCCCAAATCCTTCAGCATGTCCTTCACCATAAAGCCCGGCGAATCATCGCAAGCTGCGATCTTCCCACCCAGATTCGCAAGCTGCCAACTTCCTGCCGCGCCGCCGCCCACCGCTTCCATCATCTGCAGAACATCAAGCCCACTCTTCTCCGCAAGCGAAATCGCCTCACATAAACCCATTAGATTGCACGACACCATGATCTGATTGCAGCTCTTGCACACCTGCCCCATCCCACTTTCGCCCACATGCATGATGCTCTTGCCCATTGCTTCCAAGACCTGTCTAACCGTGCAATAGGCGCCTTCATCTCCTCCTACCATTACAGCCAGCGTTCCCGCTTTCGCTCCTACATCACCCCCGCTCACCGGCGCATCCAGATAACTTACCCCCATCTCCTTTAGCCGCTCTGCAAAGTCCTTGGCCGCCAGCGCATCGATCGTCGAATGATCGCTTATAACCAACCCTTCATCGGCTCCCACGGCCAAACCCTCCTCCCCAAACAGCACCGCTTCAACATCCTTGGTGTTGGTCACACACAGACAGACAACTTGTGCTCCTGACCGGGCGACATCCGCCACACTGTCACAAACTTTCGCACCGTCTTTTTCAATCGCGTCACACTTGGATCGCGTCCGGTTCCACACACTCACCTGAAAGCCGGCTCGCAATAAATTCCGTGCCATCGGCTCACCCATGATCCCCATCCCCACAAACCCGACATGCTCAATCTTATTTTCTGCGGACATCACTATCCCTTTCTGCTTCAATCAGGCAAAGCTTCAATGAGCTCTGCCACCTGCTCATGCTCCAACACCTGCACCAGCGCATCACGATCATCATTCACATCAATCTCTACTGCGCAGAACAATCCATTTCCGCCCTCACCAAGTGTAACCTCGCCCTCCGGCAACTCCATCCCAAGCATCCCGTTCACTGTCGCCATCTTGAGCAGCATCTCCGCAGCCGTGCTGCCACTTAACCCATCGCGCTGCCATAACTTTCTCATCTGTGGCAAGATCCCCATCGGCTGCTTCTCATCTACCGGCTGACAGATCATCGAATCCACTCCCAAACACACATTCACACCCGCATCAATCATCTCACGATAGCGATGCCGTCCACCGCGATATTCATCTTCCTCATTCGTATCCACACCATGCTCAAAATACTCACTCGCAACTGGACAATACGCCACCGAGCTCCCCGTCTTTGCCAATAAGTCAATATGTCGATCATTCAAATAATTACAATGTGCCAGCAGCCATCGGCCGTTCTCTAACTGCTCCGCAAAATAATCCACAGGATGCGCACCCTGATTTGTAAACGTCGCATCATACTGCGATAGCCCCTTTAGCAGCTCCGCAAACTCGCCCGTCCCTTCGCGCAACAATTCCAACTCCTGCAACGACTCCGCCAAGTGCGTGCATAAACGGTACGCATACTCCTGCGAATAATGCACCGCCCGATCAAACACTTCTCGCCTTGCTGAATACGGTGCGTGCGGCTGCACCCCCACTAAGATCCCCCTGCCCGCACCGCTCACCGGCGTCTCATATTCAAGCTCGCGCGTCCAACTTTCCTGCGACTTCATCCGCGCCGCCACCTCATCATCCTCACCCGCACCGTACCACTCCACATAACTCACCCCCGGCAACGGTTGCTTATCCCCCAACTTCCGCCGCGCATCCAAAGCCTCGATACTCCCCGCGATGTCGGCTGCGTAACCCACACCCGCTTCTCGCGACAATCGCACGCCCTGCTCAACACTCACCGCAATCGGCACCGCCTGCTCTATCCGAATATCCCGAATCCCCATCAGCCATTCACCAAACCGCCCGCTAAACGGCTGCGGCCCCACCGATGTCAAATCCAAATGCACATGCCCGTTCACATGCGCCGGTGTAATTAGCTTCCCACGCGCATCAATCTCCCGCGCCTTGCCCTTCTGCAAATCGCCCGGCAAATCCTCCCATAATCCTGCATACGCCACCTTCCCTCCACGCACCGCCACCACGCAACCATCATCCAACCCTATTGGCCCGCGCACATCCACACCTGCCGCATCCCGCAAAGCCGCCGCCCGCACCAGCACAATCTTGCCATCTTGCTCTTTCATCATTGCCTCGCTTTCCGTCTTGCCCGGTTGCGGTGGATGCTCATCTCAAAAGCATAACCTGAATCATGCTTCAGCTCGCAGCTCATATGATATGGTCCACGTGCCGCAACTGCAGCCACAACAACATTTAACCGCATCTACATTCATGCCGGATTCCCACAATGTCCGATATTGTCTTGGAAAGAGGTCGGATTTCATTTTCCACATGCTCACTGAAATTGTACAATCCGCACTTGGCGGCGACTTACCCTGTTTATCCAATTCGCCCCACCTCAACTGAATCAAACCAAGGGATCGGCAACGAAAGGAACGGACGCGATGAAGTCTTACGCATGGTTACTGCTCACGGCAATCACAATCACCTCTTTGGGGTGTGTCGCTCAAAGTCAGGCTGACAAATACAGAAATCTGTATCGCCAGAGCCAGTCACAAGTTATGGATCTTCAGGCCCGCCTGGAAGAATCTCAGGCCCGTATCGACGCCCTCCAGGCCGAGCCACGTGAAGATGCACAACTGCGTGCCGATCTTCAGGCTGCACTGGCAGAGCGAGCCCGTCTTCAGGCCGCTTTGGATGAAGCCAAGCAGCGTCTGATCGATCTTGCCAGCGCACCTTCATCACCCTTGCCAGTCGTGCTCTCTAGTAAGCTCGAAGCACTCGCCGCGGCCAACCCGCAGCTCATGAGCTACGATGCCAAGTCCGGCATGGTCCGTCTTCAATCCGATCTCACCTTCGCCCTCGGCAAAACTGAAGTCTCCTCACAGGCTGCTGCCACACTTGGCAAGCTCGCCCGTGTGCTGAACACTCCTGAAGCGCAAGCTTACGAAGTCCGCGTCGTAGGCCACACCGACAATGTGCCTGTGAAGAATGCCGCCAACCGCGCAAAGTTTGGCGACAACTGGGGCCTCTCAGCTGGCCGTGCGATTGCGGTAAAATCTGTCCTGCAGAAATCTGGCATCGCCCCAACACGCATCGGCATTGGTGGCTACGGTGAGTTCCGTCCAATCGTCGCTAACGGCGTCGGTGGTGCTCAAGCTAACCGCCGTGTGGAGATCTTCCTCGTGGCCATGCCTGCCAACGTACCTCCCACCCCAGCAGTCGTCGCACCAGCGCCAACAAAGCCAGCACCTGCTCCGGCTCCTGCAGCCAAGCCTGCCGGCACGCCCGCGATCTATAAATAACCCCTCGGAAATTCAAGATTGATTTTCAAGCCTGCTTCATGCAGGCTTTTTTCATATACTCAATCTGTGGCGATAAGATTGTTTTTTGAGATGTGATGCAACATGAATCCTTGGGATGCTCGACAACTTGCCCTTGAATTGCTGAAAGCGCACGACTTATCCGATTGGTCGTTTACGTTTAATCATCGCAAGCGATCACTTGGGCTATGCCGGTACCGTGAAAAGCAAATCGAGTTGTCGCTGCACTACATCAAACGCAATGAACATGACGCAATTAAGGATACGATCCTGCATGAAATCGCTCACGCGCTTGCAGGTCATGAAGCAGGGCACGGGCCAAAGTGGATCAAAAAATGCCAAGAAATCGGCGCGAATCCACAACGATTGGATACAACAGCAACCATGCCAAAGGGGAATTACAGCGCGACATGTCCGGGTTGCCAGAAAATTCATCATCGGTATCGCAGACCATTGAAAGGCCGAAAATACTTCTGTAAACCATGCGGCCCGTCAGTGGGACAACTTGTGTTTGGCAGACCATCATCAGCTACATAAAGCTAATTCTCGAACAAACGGTAAAATAAAATTCCATGCCCGTTTTTCGGCGGCGCAGCATACGTGTGCATTTAAGATATCTCCTGAATATGAAACCTAGGAGAGTCATTCATGCAATTTATAAACAAAACAGTTCTTGTCACAGGTGCAAATCGAGGGATCGGCCGAGCACTTGTCGAATCACTTCTCGCAGAGGGCGTGAAGAAAATTTATGCTTGCAGCCGAGATGTCAGCAAACTTAACGCGATCAATCTCCCGAAGGTCAAACCGCTATCACTCGACATCACCAGCCAAGAACAAATCCGCGCGGCTGCAGAAGCGGCAAGCGATACACAAATCCTTATCAACAATGCAGGGGTGGCAGCCTATGAAAACCTCGTCGATGGAGATCTTGATCTCATCCGCCGCGATATGGAGACGAATTACTTTGGCACACTCAATATGGCACGTGCCTTCGTACCGATCCTTCAACAGAACGCCCCTGCGGCAATTGTGAATATCGCATCCATTGCTGCCTTTGTAAACTTTCCATTTCTAGGTGGATACTGCGCAACTAAAGCGGCACTTTTCTCTATCTCACAAGGCTTGCGCATTCAGCTTGCCGACAGCGGCATCTCTGTTCACACAGTTAACCCTGGCCCAATCGACACTGACATGACCGCATCTATTGAGATGGAGAAAACAAGCCCAAAGGATACCGCTGACGCTATACTTAGCGCACTGCGTGACGATGTATCGGATATTTTTCCTGACCCTACAAGCCAAAGTATGTTTGATCTCTGGCGGAATAACTATCGTGATCTTGAACAATCGGTCCTTGAGATGGCTACGTCCTAATCCCCATTGATTGATGATCATATGTTTTCAAAAACCAAACAATCTGAGTTTTATCAAGCGTTAGTAAAGAAAGATTCTGCCTATGAAGGCGTCTTCTATGCAGCGATCAAGACCACCGGAATTTTTTGCCGACCAACATGCCCAGCTCGTAAACCTAAACTTGAGAATTGCGAATTCTATAAATCTCCTCAAGATGCATTGCTTGCTGGATATCGTCCTTGCAAACGATGCCACCCGATGGCGTTACCTGCCGAAGCATCGACGCTGATTAAAACACTCATCGAAGCAGTTGAAGCAGAACCTGAAAAACGCTGGACAGATCGTGATTTTCGTGAACTTTCCGTAGATCCGTCGACCGTGCGACGTCAATTTAAAAAACGATTTGGGATGACGTTTGTGGCATACGCGCGAGCAAGACGCATGGGCTTGGCGCTGAGCAAAATCCGCACGGGCGGATCGGTAATTCAATCCCAGCTAGCGACAGGCTATGAATCAGGATCTGGCTTTCGTGATGCGTTTACAAGAATCATGGGTACTCCGCCAAGTAAAAATAAAGCGCAAGCTGTCTTGAAAGCAGAATGGCTCGACACACCACTCGGCCCGATGGTGGCGATGGTAGATGATGCACATCTTCATTTGCTTGAGTTTGTTGATCGGCGTGGGTTGGAAAGAGAGGTCGAACGTCTGCGACAAAAGCGCAATGCTGCAATCATCCCCGGTCAGACAACAATCACAAAATCAATCGCGAAAGAACTCAAACAGTACTTTGCAGGTGCGCGCAGCGTATTTCGAACGCCGATCACATATCTCGGTTCATCATTTCAACAACATGTTTGGGAAACGCTTCGCGGTATACCCTTCGGTGAGACGTGGTCATATAAACAGCTTGCAGAATCAATCGGCCGACCAACTGCGGCACGCGCGGTCGCACGAGCCAATGGGACTAACCAGTTGGCCATCATCGTACCTTGCCACCGCATTATTAATCTCAACGGTGAGCTTGGCGGCTATGCGGGTGGCCTGCCCCGTAAAAAATATCTCATTGATCTTGAAAAAAATCATATGAAATAGCCTCGATCATAATCGCAACGCAAAACCAGCAAGCCGTCTTGACTTGCTGATTGAGCATGTTGCTGCCTATTCAATGATTAGACAAGGGGCATATAGATCTCGGTAATAAGATCCTCAGGCTTAGTGTTCATCGGAGAATTGATGTATTTCTCAAAGGGTGGTAGTTCACGTGGTGCTTCACCACTTCCGGGAAGCCACTTGCCATAGAAATCTCCGTAGGCCTGACGTAATCCCTCGTATGCGCCGTGGTGAGTAGCGATGGCGTAACGACCGCCGGGGATGGTTTGCACGCCTACTTCTCCCTCGGCTTGAAAATCTTCCGGCACAACCAAGCATGCATCATATCTGAGTTTCTCTGGCGGCGTGACCTCTGGATCATCATGTCCCATACCGATCGTTTCAAGCGGATGATTGAGCATGCCTTTGCTACCCATAATGCCCATAAATTTTTGCCAAAGTTCTCCACATTGGTCATAAGGACCAACATGCCGCATGAAAGCGACGTTCAGCGGGTTACAATCTTCAATCCGAATCTTCATTGCTATCTCCTTACTTGAATAGAGTTTTGTGTCCATGTGCAGGGGTATTGCCAGATCTGTACTTGATGTGCTTGCGGTTTCATCCCGACGAAGCCCGTACTTGTCACGAAAGATCGAAGGTGAATGACCAAACTCACTGGTAAAAGCACGTGTGAAGGCTTCGTGCGTGCTATAGTGCGACTCCAGCGCGATCTCCAATACGGGGCGCAGCGTGTATTTGAGTCGGAGTGATGCACGCTGCAATCGACAGCGGCGAACATAAGCCTGAAGTGTAATACCGGTCATGCCTTTGAAAATGCGATGGAAATGATACATGGAGAAGCAAGCCCGTTCGGCCATTGCTTCTGTGCTCAATTCCTCATCCAGATGCTGCGGCACATAGAGCAGTACATCCAGAATGCGCTCATGGTAATCGTCATGGTTTCGGCTTTGCTTGATCTTGTCATTCATGATTCGCAAACGATATCCGACCGCTGCATGGGTGTCTTGATCTTTTTTGCGGTGTTTGGGATTTTGCGAGATAAATCAACATTTGACCATGGGAAGAATAGTCACATCAAAATCCTCATCGGCATGAAGAAGGTCTGATAAAACTGTTTGGCAGCGGGACTTGAACGGCGGTCGGATTGTGCCGATTTTAAGGATGCTGCGGGTATTTGCTGCCCGCAATGTATCTGGAACTGTGGAGATGCAAACACGATGTCCTTAGCCATGCTTGCCCCTGTAATTCTTCCGATAACACGCCACGATCTTCCTGGCGCAGATCATCTTTATTCATTGATCGTAGGCCAAGGATGTAGCAAGGAAGAACGATGGCAAAAAGCTGGAACACGGTGGGCAACCGGAAAACATCACGGCTACCTCATGCAGCTAAATCTCAGCGACTGGATGGATCGGTATACCTATTTCTACGGACAGTTTTATGAGGTCGGAGTACAACTTCTTTTCCAGAAACTTGTTCGTGAAGGTGATCATATTCTGGATGTAGGTGCGAACACGGGAATGTTGTCCTTGCTTGCATCAAAATTGGTGGGTGAACAAGGTGTTGTTCAGTCAGTCGAGCCGAATAACGATTGCTGTAAGCGGATTGAAAAACAAATCGCAAAGAACAAAATCAAAAACATCCAGTTGCATCACATCGCCTTAGCGGATTCAGAAGGCGAGGCAACACTGAAGATCGTACCGCGGCATAGCGGGTTCAGCACGTTAAGTGAGTTGAATGATGACACGCCACATGAATATGCAGAAACAGAAAATATCCAAACGATCACAGGTGATTGTTTGCTTTCATCACCTACAGCACAAGCCGCGATACCGGTAAGTTTAATTAAGATGGATATCGAAGGTTTTGAAGTGAACGCGCTGCACGGATTAGGTAGAACATTAGTAAAGGATAAACCTGCCGTGGTTACGGAAGTTAACCCCTATTGCTTGCAACGAGCAGGGACAGATGCAGGTGAATTATTTGCGTTGATGCACAGCCATGGATACGAAGGCTACCTCATTGACACACATCATAAGCGTTGGGCAAAACCGCAACTTTTGTTAACACCAATCTCTCAATTTAGTGGCGAGGAAACACACGATGTTCTCTGGCTCCACGAAGATGATGCGGTTAACAAATCACTGACTGCTTCCTGCTTCCAGTAACTCCTCACAATCAATGATCTTAGCTTCTGTTTGCAATATACGATCCATCACGTGATCCATATCAATGATCTATTCATTGTTAGTTTTCTAACATTCATTTATACTCATCTTTGAATCTCACTACTCACCCTCGGACATACAAACCCCGGAAGTGATTTCTCATGAAAAATCGATCAGGTGTATTAACATTCATCATGGTTCTGACGGCGGTGCTTCTTGTGATGCCAAATATGGTTTCAGCAGAACCGCAAGCCACACAGAAACAAGTCCGCGAAAAAACAACCACCATCCGTGAGACAACTACAACTATTACAGAGACGGTCGAAGAGAAAAAAGCGCCGGCGCGCATAGTGGCCATCTTTATTAAAAACCGTGCAGGCAAAAGTTTTGAATCCAAAATTGGTATGTTTGAAGATTTGCTGGTCGGTGAGATCGCTGATTTGGGATTCAAGATCATCTCGCCGGAAGACACGGCAAAGATGATGAAGACCTACCCGGGCACGAAAGATGGCAAGCCCATCGAGCCAACGATGTTGGATAAGCACCTGACGGAAAAATCAAACGCACTTCGTTTGGCTCAGACATTGAATGCAGATTATTTGTTTACTGCTTCAATTCTTTCGTATGGCCATACGACAAAGAAGATCAATCGGCCAGACCTTGGCATCTCAAGCAACGTGACCGATTATACACTTCGGATCATGTATAAGATTCTTGACGGTAACGATGGTAAATCGCTATCAGCAGGCAACATGAAATCGAGTAAACGCTTGCAACAAACCGCGGAGCTTCAAACAGAAACATCAGATATGCTCAATGTACTGATGGATGATGCGGTAGTCGCACTGGCAGCAAAGCTGAATGACAAGGGTGCAGCCGCATCAGTCGAAACTGTGAAGAAAAACTCTGGCCTTGCAATGATCGCGATCAATCCAAGTATTCAAGGGTTTAACGTGCCAGAGATTACAGTAGATGCGAACGGCCAATACAACGTGGGCCAGAAAATCCTTCCATTGCAGGCGATTGATGTTGACGTTGAGCTTGATGGTGTGGTCATTGGCACTGCACCGGGTGAGCTTCAAGCATCGCCAGGCTTACACACAATTTCCGTTTCGCATCCAAACTTCGAGCCGTGGGAGCGGATGATCAATGTCCGTGACGGCATGAAGCTGAAAATCCCGATGGTGATGACCGACGATGCACGCTCAAAGTTTACAGGAATGACCGCGTTCATTGCATCGCTGAAAAACACGCAACAACTCACCGACGCACAAGTCGAAGTCTTGCGTGGACATGCTCAGATGCTGCGACAATCCGGCTTCCGCGTCGATCATCGTGTTGATGCCAAAGCCGACCATAAATCAGATCACAAATCCGATGTAACGGTTGACCGGAAGGTCGACATCGAAAAGAAAATCGATAAAAAGGCAGACGTGAAGGTCGATACCGATCAGGCGCTAACCGTGATACAGAACAACATTGAGCGTCAGAACACGGCTCAATCAGCATGGCCGGAGTAAACATCACGATCACAACCGCGTGAACACACCGATCAAAACGAACTCAATCAGGAATATTCACCATGAAACGCTTTACTACTTTCCATGCCGCAATTTGTATGCTCTTGCTTGCCATCAGCCTGCCGATCCAAACTGCAACTGCTCAGGCCAAGAAGCCGACCAAAACCACAATCGGCATCCAAGCCACGCAGATCAACGACGCAATCAAAGAAACCGCCTCCAAAAATGGCTCATCAAAATACCTAACGCTCAAACGGATCTCGCAGTCAATGGATCAGCAATTGATCGACCGCTTCCATAACACACGCAAGTTCAATATTGTCTCACGCGCGGATTTAAAGACGATCCTAAAAGATCAAGAATTGCAGGAAGTATTCACAGATCCAAGCGATGCGAAAACCGCACAAGCTTTTAAGATCGCTGGCTGCCAGTACTCACTGATCGTCACCATCGATGATTATCAGGACATGAAAGAACAACTCCGCGGTGACGGCGGGCAGATCCTTGCCACCAAACGCACCTTCCGTCTCTCCGCCATCTCCAAGCTATATGACAACGCCACAGGATTACTGCGCGAAACTTCAAACATTCAGGTGACCAATACCGAAGGCGCGCAGAAACTTGACGGTGCGTATGCCGACGCAGAACTGTCTGATCGATTGATCACAATCCTTGCCCGCGAGCTTGCCCACAAATCTGCGAACCGCGTCATGGATGTGCTTTACCCCGCTAAGATTATTGGCCTGACCGGTAAGATGGCCACACTCAACCGTGGCGACGGCACTGGTATTGCCAAAGACCAAGTCTGGACGATCTATGCCACAGGTGAAGAGATGATCGACCCGGACACAGGCGAATCACTTGGCGCAGAAGAAATCCCTGTTGGCAAAATGAAAATCGCTCAGGTCACACCCAAATTTTCGCGCGGCACAATCATCGAAGATTTCGGGGTAGCCAAACTTCATGTTGCACGACTTGATGAAAGCAAAGCAACCAAAAACTAAAACACACCCTTCCCCATAACAATCTCACTTTCTGGGAACGCAACCAATCCGTTAAAAGGCAAAACAAAGATGAATCAATTGAGAATCACACCATTCTTACTGCTCATCATGATGGTGATTAGTAGTGTGGGTTGTAGCAACACGGCATTGCGTCAGGCGCAGGATGCCTACCGCGCTGGTGACTTGGTTTCTGCACGCAACAAAATTGATGGTTATTCAAAGTCCAATGAAAAAGGCCGCAATGCTGTAATTGCGTGGATGGAAAAAGGAACCATCTATCGCGCACTCGGTGATGTTGAAGCAAGTAACGAAGCGTTCGCCAATGCGGATGAACAACTTGAACATTGGGACGAACAACCCGAGTTCAAAGCCGGCCAGGAAGGTGCGGCACTCTTAACCAATCTGAACATGCTCCCCTATCGCGGCTACAACTATGACCGCATCATGCTAAACACGTATCGAGCGCTAAACTTCATGCAGCTTGGCGATCTTAGTGCCGCCCGCGTTGAGCTGATCCGCGCCTACAACCGCCAACAGGAAGCGGTCGAACGTAACGCCAAACGTCTTGAAAAAGCGAGTGAAGCAGCCCAAGCACAATCTGAAGCGGATAAAAAAAATAAGCAAGGCGCGAACACACAAAAAACCATTGAATCCAATGAAGTCCAAGGGAAGATCGCAGAAAACTTCGCCAAGCTCAAGAAATACAAAGCGTTTGCAGATTACGTGAATCCTTTCTCAGAATTGCTGCAAGGCGTTTACTTCATGCACGCCGCAGCGGACACTGCGGACTTAACCCGCGCAGAACTTTCATTGCAACGCGTGGCAGGCATGCTCCCGAACAATCCATACGTGAAAGAAGACCTCAATACCATTAGCCAACTCAAAGCAGGTTCTACTGGCGAACCACTAACCTATATCTTCTTTGAAACAGGTGTTGCCCCTTCACGCAAAACAATCCGTATCGACTTGCCGCTATTCCTCGTGAATAGGGAAGTGGATTATGTTGGGATGGCGTTCCCGATGCTGGAGATGCACGAAAACTACACGAATGTGATCAATGTCTCAGCGAATGGGCGACGTGCCGCGACAAGCTTGATTTCTGACATGGACAGTATTGTCGCACAAGAGTTCATGAACGAGCTACCACTGGTCATTACCAAAACAGTAATGAGTTCTGCCGCCAAGGCCGCAGCAGCATGGGGAATCAAGCAGGCCGCAAAAGGTGACAATGCTGCGCAACTGATCGCGATCATCTCTACCACCGCTTATCAGGTCGCAACCAATGAAGCAGACCTGAGAACCTGGGCTGGCCTGCCAAAACAGTTCCAATATGCCCGCGTCAAAACACCAGCCAATCGTTCAATCCAACTGTCACTGGGTGGTGGCGTATTCCAACGAGTCCAACTGGACGAAGGCAAGATCAATGTTGTTTATGTGAAGTCGATTGCAGCAGGATTGCCACCAATCGTATCGCAATTTAAACTGAAATAAGAACATCAACACACTTATTGTGGAGACGATGATGAAACATGCATGTATGGCAATCTTAATGGCTGGCTCAATAACATTGGTCGGATGTACCACGGTTAATACTGTCGCGTCTGATTCTGGCGAACCCGGTTACAATTCTGTTCCCACACGAAAAATCATTACCGACGGCTCGTTACGATCCAAAGCACGCGTGGTCGACATCCGCGAATCGCGTGTTGGGAATGATCACTTAAAGATCCAAGCTGAAATTTTGAATACGACAAGTTCCCGTAAGTCATTCAACTACCGCATTGATTGGCTGAATGCAGATGGCATGTCGATCCCGTCACTCATGACCAAGTGGAAAACCAAATCCATTGCGGGCAAAGAAACCGCATTTGTCACTGCGGTCGCACCAACTTCAAAAGCTGCAGACTTCCGTCTGCAACTCGTTGAAACCAAGTAACCCGGATGGCTATGTCATTGACCAGCCGCTTGGTTTACAATCGCACGAAACAAACCATGCATATGCATCTGAAAGGAATAACTGTGAAGAAATTGCTCACCACCTCATGCCTGCTGATGGCTTTAGGCGCGATGACAGCATGTCAATCAACTGAAGTCCGACGCATCGATCCAGGCGGCACTGAAACCATCGCAACCGTCTCCGGACTAGATATTCAAGATGCATTGGATGCTGCGGGCGAGCTTTCCGAATCACTCCTCGAAGCGGGCATCCTCGGCTCAAGCGGCACGCCCTCCAAAATTGCGATCTCAAACTACGTAAACTCAACATCGCAGCACATCGACCGCGACCGGATCATCAAGAAGATCCGCGTAACACTCAACAGAGCTGGAGCAGCACAAACATTCACAACGCTGAATGCGACTGGTGGATCCGCAGGTGCAGAGGATGCTTTTGCTGCGAATCAGCAGAAGGTTGATGCATTCCTATCATCCGAGAAGCCTGCGCCACCGAAACCTGACTACACCATGACCTTGAAGATCTTGGAGAACAAGGTGCGCGCTGGTAAGATTCGCCAAACAACCTTCAGCTTCCAGATGTCACTAACAGATATCAAAAGTGGCCTGGCCGTTTGGGAAGACGAACGCATGATTACAAAGCAAGGATCAAAGCCAGCAGTTGGTTGGTAACTCACCCTGCTCTTTTGATCTCTACTTTTTCAGCGAAATAAAAAGCCCGCTTTTCAGCGGGATTTTTTGTGTTCGTAATAACAAAGACAATCGGCATCACTCGATACGTGATTGTAGCAATCGCTGAGCACCGATGAAGAGAAAGAGCAAGCCACCGATGGCGATGCGTGTCCACCATGAATTCAGATCGCCTTCATAGGTCGGGATAATCGTGATGATGCCGAGGATAAGGACACCAAGCAGTGTGCCGAAAACATAGCCAACGCCACCTGTAAGTAGCGTTCCACCGATGACGACAGTCGCGATCGCATCAAGCTCAAGAAGATAGCCAACCGAAGCATCACCGGACTGAGATCCGATAGCATAAAGTACACCGCCGATAGAAGCACACAAACCACTGAGTGCATAGATTTTGATCGTAGTTTTGCCGATGGGTAGACCGGCGAGCATTGCGGATTGTTCATTACCACCAATTGCATAGACAACACGACCAAAGCGTGTGTACTGAGAAACAAACATAGCAAGCAGCAAAATCGCCAGAAATGCAATCGCCGGGAGATTAAATCCGAGGAACAAAAAATCCACCAGTGGATCGAAGGTAGGCTCATTAACAATGGTAAGCCGCTTATCATCGGTCATGTTCAAGGCAAGACCACGTGCAAGGAACATCCCCGCAAGTGTGACGAGGAATGGCGGGAGCTTGAAGTATCGGATGAGCGCGCCCATTGATCCGCCGAAGAGCGTTCCCACAGCCAGCACAAGCGGAATCGCAACAAAAGATGGCATGTTAAAACCGCCCATCTCTGTGCCAACCATACAGCGAGCGAGAAAGATACTGGAGAATGCGATGACGGCCCCAACGGAAAGATCGATCCCGCCGGAGAGGATGACAAAGGTCATGCCAATCGCAGCAAGTCCGAGTGGGGCGCTGTCTGCAATCAGAGACGTGGTTTGATACCACGATGTGAAGCCGTGATAACGCATCGCTGCGACAGCGTAAAGCAAAACCAATACGGAGATCGTGGCAAATAAAGGTAGATGTTGTGGCTTGGGTTTGAGTGCCGTGATCATGCGACGGCCCTCCTTTTGATCTTAATATAATCAAGGACGTTGGCCTGCAACAAACAAACCACAAGGACAACGACAGACTTGACGATAAGGTTCCATTCAGCGGGAATATTATGCCCGCCAAACTGTGTCATGAGGATGGTGGTGTTAAGTGTTTGAATGATGAGCACACCCACGATCGTGCCAGCAATAAAGAACCGTCCACCCATGAGTGAAGTACCGCCAATGACAACCGCAAGAATGGCATCCAGTTCAAGATAAAGGCCGGCGTTATTAGCATCAGCAGCAGTGATGTCTGCAGTGTAAATCAGTCCTGAAATACCGGCACAAAACGCGGTGAATGCATAGACAAAAATACGGACCGTACGGACATTAAGCCCAGCGTAATAGCTGGCTTTTTCATTACCGCCAATGGATTCAATAAAAAGCCCCAACGCGGTAAAACGGACAAGCACAATAGTAATAAGAATGGCAACGAATCCGATCGTAATCGTGATTGGCAAGCCAAGGAAATTGCCGCCGCCAATAAAGGCAAAAGCACTGCCTTCCGGGATCGTGATGATTTGCCCGCCGCTCACCAATTGTGCAATGCCACGGCCGGCGACCATAAGAATCAGCGTCGCAACAATCGGCTGAATGCCCATCACTGAAACAAGGAAACCATTCCATGAGCCAGCGAAGATACAGATAAGTAACGTAATCGCAATAACCATTGGCAACGAGTATTCGTACTGTACAAGAAGCACAGCCGCAATCGACCCTGCCATGGCCATGACGGCACCCACTGAAAGGTCGACACCTGCAGTGGCAATAACCAACGTCATGCCGAGGGAGATCAGAAGTACTGGTGCAGTGCGATCTAGCACGTCAATAAGCGAACCAGTGAGCCTGCCATCAACGATTTGAAATGTAAACAATGCCGGATTCACGATTGCGTTGAAAACAAGCAACATCGCGAGTGCGACAAGTGGCCAAACTAGTTTTCGTAAGGAGTCAGGCATGTGCGGGCTCCTTCGTTGATTGTGTTTGTGGATCGGATGCGATGATTTGCATAATGCGATCGAGTTGAATCTCGTCACCTTGTAATTCGCCAACCTTCTTACGGTCACGCATCACAATCACACGATGACTGTCACGCACCACCTCTTCGAGTTCGCTTGAGATAAATAGTAATGCCATGCCTTCTGAACACAGGTCTGAGATAAGTTTTTCGATTTCGGCTTTAGCGCCAACATCGATACCGCGCGTCGGCTCATCGAGCATGAGCAGTTTGGGTTGCATAGCAAGCCAGCGTGCAAGAATAATTTTTTGCTGATTGCCACCAGAGAGTTGGCCAATAGGTTTGTTGGCATCGGGCGTAGCAACATTGAGTGCTTTGATAAAATGATCTGCCAGTTTCTGTTGTTCCGCACGACGAATAGGACGGAGCCACCCCCTGCGAGCCTGAAGCGCAAGAATGATGTTCTCGCGGATACTCAGTTCGGGAACAATACCTGCATCTTTTCGACTTTCCGGCGTGAACGCAATGCTGTTCCTAATCGCAGCTCGTGGCGAATGCTTCGCCACCGCTTGCCCATCAACGGTAATACTCCCACTATCCGGCACGTCTACACCAAAGAGCAACCGTGCAACTTCAGTACGTCCCGACCCCAATAAACCCGCAAGCCCAACCACTTCGCCGCTATGGATATCGATGTCGATCTCTGCAACCAAGTGACGCTTGCCAATCTTATCACCACTTAAAACAAGCCGCTGATCATCTGTTTGCTGACGAGGCTGATGTTGCTGTTCCATTGCAGCAACCTGATCAAGATTCTTGCCGATCATCTTGCTAATCAACTTCATGCGTGGCAGGTCCTCAATCGGATACTCACCAATAAAACCACCATTTCGCAAGACGGTAATGCGGTCGCTGATTTCATAAATCTGATCAAGGAAGTGACTGACGAAAATGATACCCATTCCCTGATCACGCAGACGACGCATCACGGTGAAAAGTTGCGCAACCTCTGCGGTATCCAATGACGAAGTCGGCTCGTCAAGCACAAGCACCTTGGCGTCATAATCAATTGCACGTGCGATAGCGACCATCTGCTGAATCGCGATAGAATAACTTCGCACCGGCAACGTCACATCAATATCAAGATCGATCTTGAGCATCGCTTCCCGGGCACGGCGACGAATCTCTTTCCAGTTGATCAAACCGAAACGCTTGGGTTCGCGACCAATGTACAGGTTCTCTGCAACAGACAGTTCAGGAATCAGATTCACTTCCTGATAGACTGTGGAAATGCCGAGCTTCTGCGCATCGAGTGGCGAATACGGATGCACTTCCTGCCCGTCGAGTTGAATGTTGCCCCCGCTGTGTTGATACACGCCGGTCAAAACTTTGATCAGCGTGCTTTTGCCCGCACCGTTTTCTCCCATAAGGGAGTGGACTTCGCCCCGTCGTAATTTGAAGTCAACATTGTCCAGCGCCCGCACGCCGGGAAAGGTCTTCACGATTCCGTGCATTTCTAACAGACAAGCATCTGCCATGATTGAAACGTCTTTCTTTCTGCGTGGATAGCTACTCACGTCACGCCGTAAATAACTTCACTACTCGCACTTGGCGGAACTCACCCGCTAAACTGATAGACCAGTGATTGTCGCAGATACCGCGCAACGAACCATGTCTGAAAACCAGCATTGCATAGCCGGAAGATCATTTTTTTATTTGTGGTAATGTACCCCCGCGTTAACGCAATAATATATCAGCCAAACTCACCGGCTCGCTGAAACTTCTCTCGTGTCCGCTGGGCAAAAGCAACATCGGCTTCTGCCATTTGTGTCAACAATTGTTCGGTCGATACCCCCTGCCCCGAGCGAGCGGCTTCAATCACTGTTTGACATTCGTTGCTGTCCATAAAACGGGCCGCCTCAAGAATGCCGCCTTCATCTTCACGTGGAATGGTAATCAGACCGTGCTTATCTGCATGCACAAGCTCGCCCGGATGAACCTTCGTACCAAACACTTCAACCGGATCACCCCACCGAACCGGACACGCATGCGCATGACTGACACATAACCGCTTCGCAATCGCTTTAAAACCAGCATCGATCATCTCGTCAATATCTCTAACAGCTCCATCCGTAATCGTCCCAACACATCCAAGAGCGCGATGAACATTTGCATTCACCTCACCCCAAAAACTCCCATAAACATGAGGCTTATCTAGATCCTGTATCACAACAATTTTGGGCCCCGGCTGCGATGCGATGTACTCACGGTACTCTTTCCAAATACAAGGTCCTCGTTCTTTATGAGCTGCATTACTTGGTTCAATCACCACTGTCACCGCGCGCCCGATCATTGGTCCCATCTGCGGCATAAAATCTCGAGTCTCCTCAATATTGACGCAGCAAGAGACATCGCCTGTCGTCAATATTTGCTCAAGCCCATTGCAAATCGTCGGTGTGTTCCATCTTTTAAGCTCGAGCATGGTACGGTGATCGATTGTATTCTCCATTATGTGATTCCTTTATCTCGTTTGTAAAAAAGAGCATGTCTCAAACGATCGCACCAACAATACGATCGCCATTCGATTCCCGCCAATAGATGGGCTTAACCTCATCCCTCTTAGCAAAAATCCAATTTCTTGTAACCTATGAATCATTAGTATATCAAGACATACTAGCATGCTCTAAATTCCATAAACATGCACACATGAAGCTTTTCGCTCGATGAAGCGACACACTTCCCAACCTATACATATACATGAAGAGATATTCAACAGAAGGAAATTAAGACATGAAACATCTCCACCGATCGTATGCCAATCTATACGACCATCCCATGACAGAAAATACTCGTACTATCTAAAAATGCTTAAACGTCAGGCACCTATAGATGAATCCTTACCCAATGTCTTTGCTAGCTGACTATCCACATTAACATGCAAGCGAATCATATTCCACGATGCAGGCTGAAGCTCCAGCGTCAACGGCTTGCTTGCTCCTGAAATCGACGAAACAATATTGGCAGATGCCACATCAACTTCAATCGGCTTCACCCGATCAGGATCGTCAGCGGCATTCGCCGCTTTAAGATCCGAATCACATAATTGCAACTATTCAAACAGCTTGACCTCCCTAAAATCATCCGCACATAGTTGCAGTTCCATAGGCTGATCAATATGTAAATCTCGGAGTGTTGATCCGCCAGAGCGCAAGGTTCTCGTACACCCATATTCAAATGCAGAAACTTACGTCTATGATAGTATTATTCTTAATCTCACAATCCACCCAATAGTTAATTGCGCAATTAAATGTCATTTTTACGCACAATCTATTGAGCCACCCAAACACCCTTTTAATGATGCCAGCAGCCATATCAATGACACCTTTTTGGCATAGTCACCTCTGACAGTTCATGCCTCCAAGCCCATACCCACAATCCAACTTTGAATATCACAGCAACCATTTATCCTGATAAACACAAGCATCCTTCCAATGCAACTTGTATATTGGAAAGAATCTATGACGTCATTTGTGCAACAGGCGTTTTAATCAAACAATCATCATTGTTGCTTTTACATACTCTGGGAATGAGGAAATCCAATGATCAAGCACTTATGTTTAATACTCGCAGCTTTCACACTGGTTATGTTCGGATGCTCTGAAGAACCCGCCATCAAAGGCAAAGACGGAAAAAAACAACTGATTGTCGGCTTCAGCCAGATTGGCGCCGAGTCAAGTTGGCGTACCGCTGAAACAGAATCGATCCGCTCTGAAGCCAAAGCACGTAATATCGAATTAAAGTTTTCTGACGCACAACAGAAGCAAGAGAATCAGATTAAAGCTCTTAACGCGTTCATTGCTCAAGGTGTTGATGCAATCATTCTCGCACCGGTTGTTGAAACCGGATGGGAGCCGGTACTCCGTAATGCTAAGAAACGCAATATTCCCGTCATCCTTGTTGACCGCGGCGTAAAGGTTTCAGACGAGTCTCTTTACACCACGCTTGTCGGCACGGACTTCGTTCTTGAAGGCCGATTGGCCGCTGAATGGGTCGTTGAAAAAACCGGTGGCAAAGCCAATATCGTTGAATTAGAAGGAACGCCCGGTTCGTCTGCCGCCATTGATCGGCAGAAAGGTTTCTCAGAAATCATTGCCAAACACCCAAATCTAAAAGTAATCCAGAGCCAAACCGGCGAATTCACACGAGCCAAGGGTAAGGAAGTCATGGAAGCTTTTCTAAAAAGCAGCACCAATAAAATTGATCTTGTCTTCGCACACAATGATGATATGGCACTCGGCGCGATCCAAGCCATCGAAGAGGCTGGCCAGAAGCCCGGCGAAGACATCATTATCATTTCTATTGATGGAGTGAAAGGTGCCTTTGAAGCGATGGTCGCAGGCAAATTGAATTGTACTGTGGAATGTAATCCACTACTCGGACCTGTCGCATTCGATGCAGTAGAACGAGCCGTTGCTGGCGAAACTGTTGAAAAGCGCATTATGATTGAAGACAAAGTGTTCGATCAATCTGTCGCCAAGGAACTTATCGGTGGGCGCAAGTACTAAACGGCCAAAATACAACCGCTTAAAAAACGCCTTCACTTGAAGGTGTTTTTTTGTGGTATCTGCGAACAAAATCATATCTATAAATATCATTATAATTAATACTTTTACAAACGTAATATATAAACTTCAATATGAACCACAGTTAACGCCTGTACATCACACCCCATAAGGCTATAGAAGCAAATACAGGTAATGTTTCCGGTGTTGGCACGATGGATGTGCTGCCGAAAGTGCCGGAAGCAATATTTATATCAATAGTATAATAATACTAGTGACCATCAATAATTCTATCAATGCAAAACCTTTACCACCTTAATTTCGGATGGCTTCTCCAATTCTGAATATATTCTTGAGGGCAAGTAATCGCCTAAAATTTACATCAATAATGATTCGTTCAACATGATAATTCTGGTGATGAATTCCGTACGATTAATTTGGGAGACACCGTGACTTGTCGCGCCTCAGATTGATTTAAATCGCTATCTACTAAATTCATAAGCAGTGAAAGCATTTCGCGCCCAATCACTTCGTCACAATGATCAATCGTTGTCAGCTGCGGTGATATGCATACCGACCGATCTGAATTATCATAGCCAATCACTGCCACATCATTTGGTACTGACATGCATGCCAATGATATGGCTACGTGCTCCTTTAAGCTGACGTGCACTGAGATTCGGACGGTAGCCCATGCGATCAGCCACTTCGCAGATATGCTAAACCGTTTCCGCTGATACGCCACGAGGTGCAGAGTCTCGACTATTCAGCACGGTAGAAACAGTACTTTGATGCACGTTTGCCTCATAAGCGATGTCGACTTGCCTGATGCGTTTACCCATGGGATGATCTTGATAGATTGCAAATACGTATTGGCTGGCTTCGAATATGTATTGGAAGACTGCCCCGCGTGCCAGACCCAGTCAAGGTTAATCCTATTGATCTACCTTAATTCACACCCCAAATGTCCCACCTTGTGCGAGTAAACCATGCCACTGGCTCGAATTCGGCCCACCACCAAGCCCTCGCCATGTCATTCTTGTACGACTCGTTATGATGCTATTTGACCATTGAATGACGCTTTGAATGCCGACTAAAGGATCATACAACATGAAGATCATCTGTGCACCAGACAGTTTCAAAGAATCGATTTCTGCTGAAGATGCAGCCTCCGCGATGCGCCGCGGCATCCACGAGGTTGATAACACAATCGAAGTGGATTGCTGCCCAATCGGTGATGGTGGCGAAGGTACGATCGAAGCGATCGTCGCAGCCGTTGGCGGACGATTCGAAACATTAACTGTTCAAGGCGCACTTGGCAAACCAACATACGCAAAGATTGGATTCTCATCCGATGGGCGCACCGCCTATATTGAAGCAGCTGAAGCCATCGGACTTAGCAAGATCACACCTGAAAACCGCAACCCGATGCAAGCATCCACTTTTGGTGTCGGGGAGATGGTCAAACACGCGATAGATGCTCAGATCAAACAACTGATTATTTGTGTTGGCGGAAGTTCAACCAATGATGGTGGATGCGGTGCAGCCCAAGCACTTGGTGTACGTTTTTTCAACCTGCAAGATGAAGAAATACGTGAACCGATTTCAGGCGGCATGCTCAAAAATATCAGCCGTGTCGATATCACATCGCTAGATCCGCGGCTACATCAAATTGACCTCGCTATTGCATGTGATGTAAACAACCCCCTATATGGCCCTTCGGGAGCAGCTCATGTGTATGCCGCTCAGAAAGGTGCGAGTTCAGATGATATTCAAACACTTGATGATGGCTTGAAACACCTCGCGACACTAACGAATACAGATGCACTGTTACCTGGAGCCGGTGCAGCAGGCGGCTTGGCATATGGCATCGTCGCTATGCTAGGCGGTCAATTAAAAACAGGAATACATCTTGTGCTGGAGGCAGTTACGTTTGAAGACCGTATTAAAAATACAGATTTGATTCTGACCGGCGAAGGTAAATTGGACAGCCAAACTGCTTCCGGAAAAGCTGTGGCTGGTATCGCTGAAATGGCCAAAAAATATAACATTCCCGTTCATGCCATCGTTGGTCTACTACATGCAGATCATGCAACACTTACATCGCTCGGCGTCGCAGGTGCCACAGCCATCGGCGAAAATCATCCTATTGAATACGCGATGTCACATGCCGCCGAATTAATCCAAGACGCAGCAAAGAACGCGACGCAAACCTCTCTTTAAACATATACCGATGACCTCGCGCATAAACCATGGCTATCATCGAATCTTAAGAAATGCTTAACGGACATGCATAAACCGCGAGCGATCCTCAAGCATTGATCGATGGAAGTAGTGTACAAATCCGACCTCTGTCCCCACAAATAAATCTTCCCAGCCGTCACCATCCACATCATAAACCGCTGGCGCACAAGAGTGATTGCCGAAACCAAGCACCTGCCCATTCGCCAATTGCATCAATTCTCCCTTGGCGAATTTCGGTTTGATGGACGTACCTTCATTCCGTAACAACACAATTGACGCACTATGATGCCGCGGCAATGACATCTTGATCTCACTCACCATATGAATACGTGGATGCTGACCAACAAGTAAATCCCAATCACCATCACGATCCCAATCGGTTGCAACAAGTTTCGCGCGTCCATTAAATCCACTTGGCCCATCAATCTTGATCGGCGAACCATCAACATGCATCAATCGCTCACCTGGTAAAAGCGCATTCGGCCCAACCATTTCATCACGCCTATATAAAGCTAAATATCCCTGCTCATCATTCGTAACTAATGCCGGCAATTTATCCGCTTCAAGTGAAACAATAGCGGGCCGCGTTCGCCAACGTACTTTCATTGGCCACGTATCAATCACTAAATCTTCCGGTTTTTGTAGCTTAATTCGACTACCCTGCTCTGCCTCATTACGCAGCCAGTAAACCTTGCCGGTGATATCACTGCTCACAATATCCAGCATGCCATCCCCATCCCAATCTGCAACTGCTGGAACTAGATAACCCCACCGCGCTTCGTTTGGCCCTTGAATCGAACCACTATATCCCGCAATCGGCCGAAACTGCTCGCCCCCCGCTCTCAATTGTTCTCGCTTATCAAACAATGGCTTTCGCTTCTCACCAATATTCTCAAACAAACTCAAATACCCTGAGCAATCGCCTGTCACCACATCCCATTTTCCATCACCGGTTACATCACCAACCCACGGTACTAATAATGGCTCGGCCCAAACATTGGCGCCCCGCACCTGCAATACACCCTCCTCAATAAGCTTTCCGTTTTCAAATGTACACAATACAACCAATCCCGGATTAGAACCCATAAGTACATCTATTTCCCCATCACGATTCCAATCTACTAATTCAAAGCGCGTATCAAAATAACTGTACTGAGAAACAGTACTGTTTTTCAGTGCATTACGAGATGAGCAAAAATCAAATGCCCCTCTATCGTCCGACTGCTTTTCATACACCAGTATTTGATCTACACCCACAGCCGCAAGTAAATCAAGATCGCCATCCGCATCAACATCAAACATCGCGGATGTAAGCTGCGTCGTCGGCACACGTATCGGTTCACCATACATTGTGATCGGTTTAACCCCATCAAAAACCGGTTCCTCTGAACTCCCCTTGTTAACTGCAACCCAGAAGCTCCCAGTCGGCGCCTTCCCTAACCACTTTCCATGTGTGTCATATCCCTTTCCATATCCCAGCCTAGGATTCCCCTTGCCTTCATGCCACGGATCTTTACCATCTGGCCACCACCACACACCCTCCAACACCGACAACAACACGTCCACCACACCATCACCATTCACATCCTGCGCATGTACATCAAAAAGTTTTGCTCCCTCAGGCAAACCTTTCAGGTTAATCGCTGGCCCGCTCTTGAATAAACGATCTTTTCCATCATGTTCTTCTTTGGCAACAACAATTCTTCGACCGTCACGTGACGCTTGATAAATAATAATTTGACCATCCGGTCGTTGAATGAAATCGTGTGTCTTTAGACGCCGCCCACCATTCACAATGCGCGGTGCCACCAATACCGGCCGATCCTCTGACGTTTTCGCAATATTCTCATACATCACCACATTTCTTGGATACACACTCGCCACAAGCAGATCTAGGTCACCATCTAAATCCCAATCAATTGCTGATGGATATCCTGCAAGATGCTGCCCAACTTCTGTGAGTAAATCGCTTCGCCCAACGGATAAAGTTTCACCGCCACCAATCATGGGAATCGCAGTCGGTTTCTGTAATTGATCGTTCACTGCCAATTGCGACGATTCATCATCAATAACAAGAGCATATACTGCTGTCTGCTCTGCAGCAGCGTCCTGATCTAACCAACCAATATCGATCGACCCCAATAACGGATGATCACAATTAAAACGGTATGGCACAGGCCCGCTAATTGGTTGATTGCGAGTATCGTCCCAACGGTAAATCTTCAAGTTATTCTGCAATGTGGCAACATCTACCTGAGGCCAAATCCTCTGAAAATACCTTAGATTCGAGCGTAGCTGAATTGGCGAATCACTGAACCGTGAATCCTTTTGCGCAGTATCAACGAATACAACATTCTGATTCTTCCATCGCCCCTGCCGCATTGTGTGCGATTGGAAAGATTGAATACTGAGTGATTTAATCCCACCACGAAAGCGCCTATCCTTGCTCCTCCCATCACCTTGGGCGCCAACGGTTATACGGTCACCCATCACCGAGCCAAACCATGTACTCCGCCAATACACAACTTCATCAACAGACAATAACATTCTCTGATCATCAAGCTCAACTTTAACCGTCATCCATTGACCGCGTTTGACAGGGTAGCGGGATTTTGCAGATCGATAACGCTGACGATGTGAATCCCAACGTACTAATTCAAGATACTCACCGTTCGTCCGAACCGCCCATAACAGTTTCGCAGGCTGGTTTGATTGAAACGCGCTTAGCAGATTGCCGCCGATACTTTTTGAAAACGTTTCAACCCGGCATACCATCTGAATTTCTAAACGATCCTGAAGCCCATCATCTATCTTCCACGTATAAAAGCGATCACCATCAAACTGTAAATTCGATGGTGATCGCGGATGAAAATCATTGGTGTCATACGAAGCAATAACTTCACCCAGATGGTTAAACTGCCTGCAGGTATAATCGGGAGAAGCATAAATGGCTGATTCAACTCCATGCCCCAAAAGCATCCATACGACGACTAGGTAAACAAAGGAACAGCATGTTTTAACCATTATTCAGAATCCTACAATCAGCTCTATAATCTATCGTGAGTTACGGCAACGGCAGATCATGCCAATAGGCATCTTGATCATACTCCTGCCAATCTTTTGAATAACGAACACTCAAGTCAAAGAAAACATAGTTAGCGCCACCATCATGACGTTCAGCATGACGCTCAAAGAAACGATTCCGAGAATTGTAACCCGCCACGGTAAAATCACTATTGATATCGCCCGCCATAATGGAGTTCGCCGGGTACTTTACCAATGCCATTTCAACCGATTCACGAACAATCGGTGTGCCTGACGGACGAATAAACCCGCATAGCCAATCATTGACCGCATAGTGTCTCGTGTAACCTCGTATTTCTTCGGTACCCGTGAACGGCGGATACAAATCAGCGGGATCAGTATCAACCAATGGGCAGATCAGACCTTCCTTTTGATTGTATCCACCCTTAATGAGCATGTTGTACCACACTCGGCTACGGGTTCCGTTCTGGTACATTGTTAGCGGCACACGTTTAAAATCCGTATCATACGCAGCAACACCAACTGATATCTGATGGAGATTGCTTTGACATTGTATTTGCTGCGCCGCCTCTCTGGCTTTTGCCAAGGCGGGCAGTAAAATTGAAATTAGTAGAGCAATAATACTTATTACAACAAGTAACTCAATTAAGGTGAATGCATGATGTTTATGCATAATGCTTCGCTTCCTAATCATTCCTAAATTTCTTTATGATCCGTATAGGGCCTATTTCCGACGACGCGGCAGCATAAGCATACTTAGCCCTAACAGACCTAGGGATGCTGGCTCTGGAATGAGCAGCTCACCCGTCGTCAACAATTGATCACTAATACGAACATCATCGATCAAACCGTCGAATGATCGGCGTCTTGCACCAGAGGACGTAATATCAGCACCGATAGCAAATTTAAGATCCGACAAGCCGGAAATAGGATCATTGGTTTCGGTACTAACCCGCTCAATACCGTTAATCCAAAGTTTGCTTTGGTTGGTTGTTGAATCACGACCAAATGCCACATGCATCCACTCATCTGCCTTCAAGTCCGCAAGAGTATGAGTAATAACACGAGTTGTGCCGCCAGTATCCGAGTAAAAGCCTTCTAGTTTGTTGCCATTGGCTCTGAGTGCAAAGTTTGTGCGTGATGTAGCGCCACTCTTGCCGGTCAGATGCATGATCGTGTACGGATCCTCATTGCTAAAACCGGAGGATAGTGACGATAGATTAATCCATGCTTCAACAGTGAAGTTTGTTAATTGCAATCCATTCACATTTGATGTCGGCACAACGCCGGTGTGATTAATAAGGAAATCTCGATCACCCTCACTGTTTGTTTTTTCATTAACAAACTTCAATGCACCGCCTGCCCCTGCTCGGCCTATCGTCCAGATTGGATCTGATGCTGTACTACCACTTGCACCAAGTGTCATCTTATAGAGACTGCCTGGATCACCAACACTTGCAGCGGTTTGCCCCGACCCCTCACTGAATTCCCAATGCGCAATCGTTGCTGCAGAAGCAACTGAACTACCCGCGAACAACGCCGTAGCGACTACAACTCCCGCGAGCGGCTTACTATATTGACGTACCAACATCGCTCTTCTCCTTTCGAAGTGATTAAACAAAAAAACATGATAAATAATAAAACGATACTAAATGAAACTATGACAATGATTCATTAATGTCATCGCCGTGCACCAGCCATGGTTTTACCACAACCTGATAAGCGTGCGGCTCATTTGGATGCGCAATTCGCCAAAGCAACTGCTCTACAGAACGACGCCCCATCGTAAAAGCAGCAATATCAATGGTTGCCGGCCGAGGATATAAGCCACTCAATGCAGGCCCATCATGCTCGCTGCCAATAATTTCAATATCTATACCCGGACGAATACCACGCTTCTGCAAAGCCGCATAAATCATCCCACTCACCATATCATTTGCAGCCATAATACCTGTTGGCCGTGGCTCACAGGCAAGCATCTCCTCAACTTGACCGTCAACAACTTCAGCCAATCTGCGTAATGGATCGTCTTCTACATCAGTCTGCTCCAGTAGCGTTTCATCAACATCGCAACTGATAATCTTCACAGAAGCATTTTGGCGTGTTACGAGATACTCGAAATATTCCAGACGTGCACGCATCGCGGGGTGTGATGCAAGAGGACTAATTGCAGCTAAAGAAATATGACCCCGACCAAGCAAATAATCAGCCGCCAATTGCGCGACCGCATGATTTCCTTCCAATGCCATGTCACAATCGTCTTCACGATGTGAACAGACCCATACCTGTGGTAACTTTTCAATCACGCGCAAAGTCGCAGGATCTGGATGCGTCCCGGCCAAAATCAAACCATCAACTTCACCCGCCGAAATCCGCGGCGGTAATTGCGATGGTTCACTTGCTCGAGCATAGATCATCTCCACACCCTTTGAACGAAGCGCATCCTCCACCCCCGCAATCGTCTGATGGTATGCCTGCGAAAATCGCTGAAAAGCATCAGCACTCAAGACCACAAGCCCAACCGTGTTATATCGAATCCCTTCAAGCGAACTATGGTGTGCGCGTGACCCCACACCTAATTTCGCCGCCATTTCACGTACCCGTTGCGCGGTTGATTTTGATACCCCCGGCTGATTATTCATCACCCGTGAGACTGTGGCCTCTGAAACCCCAAGCGCTTGTGCTACTTTTGTATTCGACATACGTAAAGATTACACGACACACCAACACTACGCAAGAGAATACGTAAGATTTTAGAAATTTTCTTTCTCTATTATTTCGAGAACGTGGCATTAAAACTTACGTATATACCTTCAAACACGTCTAAATACATGGTATGTTATTGAATATCCGCTAAAACACCCGCCACAGCCCTAAGATAGCAGAAAGAATACTGCAAGATTATTTCAGGAAAAACGTATGACACTGTTCCAAAACGAGCATCCTTTCATCACAACACGTGCCGTTCACCTAGACCTAAAAGGCCTTCCACCCACACCCAAACGACTCACCGAATGGCTTGACTTCGTTCAAGCCTGCAAATTCAACGCCATTCTCCTCGAGCTCGAGGATCAATTCCCCTGGACCATCGATACGCGTTTCCGCAATGCAACCTACTACACACCGAGCGAAATCCGTACTCTGACAAGTGAAGCTGATCGTCGCAACATCCAACTCATTCCACTCGTGCAATGCCTCGGCCACCTCGAAATGGTCCTTCGCCATGACGACTATGCCCACCTACGCGAACGCCCTGATACCATTGACCTACTTAATCCACTCGCAAACGGAGCAACGCCACTCATTCAAAGCATGATCAATGACGTACTAGAACTCATGCCGAACGTTCAATACTTTCACCTTGGTGGCGATGAAGCCTGGCATTTCGGCAGCAACACCGAAACACAAACCTACATTCATCAACACGGAAAAGGCGCGCTCTATCTTCAGCACATTCAACCAATGCTCACCCAATTAAACCGACAACAGATCCGCCCAATCCTCTGGCACGACATGATGATTGACTGGGACACAGACACACTCCGTAAACTTAGCACACAAGCGGACCTCATTACGTGGGGCTATCAAGGTAATCCAGAAACCGCGGACCACCATTACAACGCCAAGCATATTCAAACCCTCGCCAACGCTGGCTTCTCACTATGGGCGGGAACCGCATACAAAGGTGCAGACAACATCATGGATAGCAGCTTACCATGCCCCATACAAAGAGAAGAAAACGCCCTAGCATGGATCAAGCAAGCAAAACAACATCATATGCACAGCATGGTCGCAACAGGCTGGTCACGCTATTCCTATTCACGTTTGCAGTGCGATCCCAATGACGCAGCTCTCGACTGCATGGCTTTGATCGCATCCATCATGTATGACGGTAAAGCACCGGAAGGGGGAATCCAAACATGTCGTACATGGCTGAAATCAATCCCCGCAGCGAAACCGTTTGATGCTTGCTATTTCGCTGCCAAAACATTTGAGGACATCATTGCTCAAGGGTGGCGGCTTGTCCGATACGCGGATGAGCAACAGATATTCAGCGAACAGGACCCCTCCCGCGATCCTGGCCTTTCGACCGAATACCTTGGAAAACAAAGCACCAAACTGCTTCAACGGCTCCCAGACGTGCAGCAACAGATCCACGCAGCATTCAAAGACCTGATCGACCCCATCTGGATAAACGAATACCTTTCTACTCGCATCATACCACTACGCAAACACCTTCAAAACCTGCAACAACAACCCATTGAAGCACAAGAGATGAGCCCCATGAAACTCTAAACATCATCATCGCGCCAGACCATCAGCAAGCGATTCGATTGGCACACGCGTAAACCCGATCTGCTGCTTACCAATACTATAGATCACATACAATTGATTACCATGCTGCACCACATGTGGATACTGCGGCCCGCCCCAGCGTGACTTACCCACCCCTTGCGTCCACGGCTTCCACACCGAAACAAGCACAGCCGTTTGATCAAACACTACCCCGTCTTGCGACAACATCAACACAAGATCACGTCGATCTTTACTATTGGTGATAAGCCACACACGTCCATCATCTAGGCGCCCCGAAAACGAGAGCGCATACCCCGGCAGATTGGTTTTAACTGCAAGCTGGTACGCACCGCTTTCATCCGTCGTAGATACATAGAGACAACCGGGGTCTGCCAAATTATCGCGAACCGCCATCCACTGACCATCGCTTATCTGGTACTGCGTCAGATGTGCAAGGCCATGCTTCCCATTAACCGTTAGATGCCTTGTGCCCGGGTTGAATCGCGGCCGACCACGATCTCTCCGCTCAGACATTGCGCGTATATTTCTTCGCATTTGCTCATCACACTTGCTGACATCCTTCACATCACGATACAAATCTTGAAGCGGATTGAACAACATCACCTTATCGCCGGTCACCGCCAAACGTTCATACACCGCACCATCCACAAACATCTCGCTAACATATCGAATCTCTCCACCTTCAATCTTCAGTTGTTGATAGAACGTAGGACCAATATCCCATCGAATATCGTATGGGAAGCCCTTCTCACGCCCGTCCATAAGCGAGAACCGAGCTGTGTTGATCGAATTAGACTGACGAAACCGTTCATTCATATCGTCCGTCCACCCCAAATACATTCTTAAACGAGCCACCACATACAATCGCCCCCCAATCTGCTTAATTTCCCCTGAAATAAAGCGTTTTTCCTGCGCAAGAACATTCTCTTTCTCGGCGCGCCGCCACACGTCCGTCGCTGGCGGCGCAATTTCAAACACGCCGTCTAACCACTGAATAGACTTATCCTGATGAATCTTGCCGAGCCGCCCAAGCAACCGCTGCCCCGCCCCGTTCTCATCAATCGCATGATTGGTCCAATACGCAATGAGATAATCATCTGCAACCAGCAGATGCGGATGGTGATTGTACAATCCGTGGCCAGTTGAAGGATAGCCAACACCCTCTCCTGATCCGATCGTCATCGGCAACGGATCATATAGCAATTCATGCACCACACCCTGAAGCTGCGGCAAACCTAATCCAATCACATCCGGATGATAACCCTTCGGCTCCTCCCACCGTACTGGCATTTGCGCAAATACCGTTATCGCAACCATAAGATGGATCACGCCCACAACAATCAATTTCATGATCAATACCTTTAGAAAAATGTACCGGCTCAATGCGACATCAAACCGTATCTTGCCATTCAAGCACGGTTAGTGATCACTTGACTGATCGCACTGTCGAGACGATCCGGATCGCTACGCCATTTGCCCGGCGACATGCCATGCCTATTTTTAAAGTGTCGAATAAACAAATTGACGTTCTCGTAACCGCACATAGCAGCAATCTCCTTCACCGTTAAATACGGCTCCGCTAAATGCTGGCACGCCACTTCCATTCTTAGCTGCAACAAATACTGAGCTGGCCCACAACCAAACGATTCGCGAAAAAGAGCTGTCAGATGACTCGCACTAATCGCAACTTGTACCGCAAGGTCAGATACACACAGTGGATCGCTGATATGTGCATGAACAATCTCCAGTGCATGCGCCAGTTTCGGGTGTGCTGGCATCGGCATACGCTTTGGCATCCGGATCTGATCAATCATCCGCAACAACCCCAATAACAAACCACTTGCCGACAACAGATCACACCCCTGCATGTCATTTCGATTCTCTGCCAACATCTGCATCAACTGCTGCACGGCTTGATGCTGCCTAACCTCGATCACCTCCGGTCGAATTTCAAAAACTGTGCTCGCACAACGAAAACCAACATAGATCGTGCGAACCGATTCATGTGAAATCTGCACTTGATTGTGCGGCTCATCCGGCGACACCACCAGTAACTCCCCTTGGCCTACCACATAATCCACACCCTCCATCACCACCCGACACTGCCCACGAGTCACCAAAATCAACTCCGCACAATGATGCCGGTGCATCGAGACATTGCAGTCATCAGTGTGCCACCCCGCAAAACGCAAACTCGGCAATTCTTCAATATGCATCGTTTCTCTCACATTAGCATCGAAAAGTGATATATGTCCGTTGATTCCTGCGATTGAATTACAAACATAAGATGATATTTTTTAATGTGTTGTGAGATTTAATCAAGACCAAACACAAATCACACTTCAATCGTATATTGACATTTTCATGCATCAAGGTCAAGCCTCATTTTTCAATGCCAAAAGTACAGGAGGAAATCATGCAAAAGAGATCCAACGGCAAAATGAGCTTCTTACTCACCGCAGCGTGTGGCTGCGTGTTTGCGACACAGACGCAAGCAGCTCTCATTTCTTCGTATTCGTTTGATGACAGTTCACAAACCAAAACCATTGCCAGCCAAGTCGCAACAACCATCGTCGACGATCAAGGCGCCGCAAGCGGTGACCTGCGATACAACGGCGCGTTTTACGACGTGAATAACCCTGTTGCTGGTGGACCTGCATTTGTTGCTTCTGGCGCCGGCACACCGCTCGACGCTCTCAGCGGCAACCACGGCTCAGCACTTTCTATGCCCAGCGCTAACGGCGGCGAAGTTGCTCTCGGCAAAATCGGCGCGCACGACTTCGAGAAAAACGATTTCTCCATGGCTGGCTGGTTCAAGCTCAACGCGCGCACTGGCGGCACAACATTCATCTACGACAACGCCGTCCACAACTTCGGCGGCCAATCCATCGCTGTCTTCGGCAACGGCCTGCTCGAATTCGCCGTCAAAGGGACTTCCAGTGATGGCGGCACAACCTTCGACAACATCTCAATCGTCTCCGACAGCAGTGTCGATGATGGTCAATGGCACTTCTTTGCCGCGATCATCGATGATGAAGTGGCGACCCTTTCCATTGATGGTGTGCAACAAGGTTCGTCAGTCGCTTACGGTCTCGGCACCAAAGCCCGTCCCACCGGCAGCAAAGGCACACGTATGGCAGTCGGGATTGATGGCGAACTTGATACGTTCAAGATCTACGACCACGCACTGACAGCTGGTGAACTGAACGGTCTCTACAAAGTTCCAGAGCCTGCTTCACTGATGCTTCTCTCAGCAGGTACGCTACTTCTTAGCCGTAGATCAAAGAAGTAAACGACATACGTAATATTCAATCCGCTGATGTAGCTTAACCGCGGCATCAGCGATTACCATGACATGCTAGCGGAGTAACCATCATGAACATCCTCTTTTACCGAAGAGCTTTCACGCTCATTGAACTTCTTGTTGTCATTTCCATCATTGCACTTCTTATTGGGATTCTTCTTCCAGCTCTGGCCTCGGCGCGTGAACAAGCAAGACGCACACAATGTCTTGCCAACATGCGCTCCGTCGGTACATCTGCGATCGCATTACTCGTGGACTCGAAGGGGGTCATGCCAGATCGTTACGGCGACACCGCTTTGAACCCTGCATCCAATGTACAACGCACACCCTACACATGGCCACATGAAGGATTCGTCGATCAGCTTCTCCCTTATCTCGGCAATATGGATATTGTCCACTGCCCGACTTGGGACGACAGTGAATTCAAAGACAACCCATCAGACATGCGCCCCAATGAATCGTGGATGGGCTTCACCGGAAACTACTACCTCACCAAATATCTATGGCTACCTGGCCTCTATGATAAAAATCGAACCGTCGCACCTGCCTATGGCGGCATCTTCTACGATGACCCCATCATGATCTCGTCACGCAACATCCTCGAAGAAAACAGCGACAAGCTCATCATGGCGGAATATAACTTCATGCTCTCCTCAGGTGGCGGCAGTAATCATGGTACGCAAGGCTTCGTTGGCGGCATCACACGTGCTGATTTTGTCCGGCACCTAGTTGGTTCAAACCGCATGCATGCAGACGGCCACGGCACATGGGTCACCCAAGACAGTATGGGTGCTAACGACACTCGCCCCACCAGTGCTGCCGATACAGCACATTACTCTCATGCAAGTAGCGGCACGCGACCTTATTTCTGGTAAATACAGCAGAAAACAATCAATCTTGATTTCATCTCACTACAAGTTTTGTAAAATCAGTACGGAGTACAACGTGGTCAACTTTATGCGAATCATTCATCACACCACCATTATTCTTTGCACGTTCGTGCTTCTAGCATGTACCGCTGCCACGCGCGCCGCACTTGTTAGCCATTACCCTTTCAACGGCCAACCTTCGCAGAATATTTACAACACCACCGGCCCAAACGCCACACTCATCGGTCAAACCGATCAATCCTACCAACCAAGCACCGCCGGCCATGGCGCAAACTACGGCAACGCCATCCATCTCACAGGTAAAGATGATCATGCCGCATTAGGTCGTATGGACTTATTCAACTTCAACCAAGATGATTTCTCAATCACTGGATGGTTCAGACACAACAAACTCACCGGTAAAACCCACCGCATGATCTTTGATAATGCCCAGCATAATCAGGGCGGTGCCGGCATCATCCTCTTCCGCGCTAATTCAGGTAAAGGCGGGCACGTCCTTTTTGAAGTCAAAGGCACCAACAAACACAACGTCGGCATCTTCTCTGATATGCGCCTCGACGATGATCAATGGCACTTTGTCTCGGCTGTTGTTAAAAACAAAACACTCTCACTTTACATTGATGGCAAACTTCAATCCTCTCAAGCTACTTATCATCCCAACACCACCGCCACACCTCCCACCACCAAACGTGCCTCACTTGGCAAAAACTTCATCGGCTCACTCGATGACATCTCCATCTTCAACCACGCTCTTTCTCAAAATGACATTGATGACCTACACAAAAACGGTCTGACTTCCTTCGGCTACACACCTGATACACAACCTCCCACGCAAATCACCACCTCCGAAAACCGCATCAAAATTAAAGAGCATCTTGCCTTCGACGGACACACCGGCTGGCCACATAACAACATCACCTACCGCCTCGCATGCGCTCCCATCATCACCCAAGCGCAAAACGGCGATCTCCTCGTCGCATGGCTTTCCGGCTCTGCCAAAGAACCTGCCACCGACAACTGCGTCCTGATCGCTCGATCATCCGACCTCGGTAAAACATGGTCCAAACCTAAAATTCTGATTCCTGCAGGCAAACAAGCTTCCGCACTCACCAACATGTTTACCACTGAAAACGGACAGATCGTCGTCCTCGGCGCCTACTGGCCATCTGAAGACCTCTACACCATCTGGAATTATTTCCGCATGACCTCTGATGATCATGGCAAAACATGGTCGTCCAAGACTCCACTCAACTTTCGTAGCAATCGCGCTTCGCTCGGCCACCGCTTCAAATTGCAGAACGGCCAATACTTTTACCCCGGTTCGACATTCACTGCTCGCGACAAGCCGCTCATCGCACCCGTGACTAAACTCGCTTACGCCAAAACCGAAGCACAAGCTGCAGCCATGCCAGAAGCCGAAGGCAAAAAACCCGGCAAGTTCGGCACACATCTGCACGGTTGCCAGGGCTTCACCTCCAACGACGACGTCACCACTTTCAATGAACACGGCGAAGTCGCCAACAGGCCACTAGGTTTACTTGAACCGACAGCTGTCCAACTCGATGACGGTACCATCGTCATGCTCATGCGCGCCGAATGGGGCGGTTTCCTCTGGCGATCCGATTCCAAAGATAACGGTAAGACATGGTCGCCTGCTGTCCAAACCGACATCCCCAATCCTTCCTCACTCATCGCGCTCATTAAACTTCCCGACAGCCGCATCGCACTCATCCACAATCCTTCCGGCGGCATCCCCGGTGAGCGCGGCCCACGCGACCCAATCGCCATCTGGATCTCCGACGACCAACTCGAATCATGGTCCATCAAACAGGATATCATCTTCGGCGGCAAACTCGCTTACCCTCACCCCATCATCATCCAATCTGGCAAGCTCGTTTTTGCCTACGACCACAACCGCCGCCAAGTCCGGTTCGTTACTGTCGAACTCCCCCCTGCAAACAACTAGTCACAAACCAAACCCACAACGCCGCCCAAAAATATCATACACCAGTAATCGTCCGCACCCGCTTACATTAATTTTAATGAAACGATCATTACTTTAACTAACAACATGAGATCCACAATGGACAGCTTCCTGAACAAACCCAACCAGCCTGTTAAAATCATCCTCGATACCGACATGGGCAACGACATCGACGACGCGCTCGCGCTCGCACTCATCCACACACTACAAGACCATGGCGAATGCGAACTGCTCAGCGTCATCTCCAGCAAAGACCACCCCAACGCTGCCACCTGTATCGATCTGCTCAATACTTTCTATGGCCGCCCCAGCATACCCATCGGTCAAATCACGAGTGGCTTCACCCCTGAGGTTGGCCTGTTCAACAAAGCCCTCACCGACAAACAAAACGACCAAGGCAAACCCCTCTACCCTTGCTCCCAATCACCAGAACAATACACTGACCCCGTCACCCTACTCCGCAAACAACTTGCCGAACATGATGATCACTCAGTTATCATCATGATGATCGGTTTTTCAACTAATATTATTCGCCTCTTTGAATCTCCACCCGATCAATACTCACCACTGAGTGGCCACGATCTGGTCGACCAGAAAGTATCTTACTTCTCCGTCATGGCCGGTAATTTCTGCGAAGAGAATGTTCATAGCCCTGACCTGAAGTACCGTGAATACAACATCCACATGGACCCCGAATCGGCGAGACGATTCGCTAACGAATCGCCGCGTCCCATCATCTATTCGGGTTTTGAAATCGGACTCGCCATCCCCTATCCCATGGCCAGTATCGAAAGCGACTACAATTGGATCGACCACCACCCCGTCATTGATGGCTATCGCCTCTACCGTGAAATGCCCCACAACCGCCCCACCTGGGACCTCACCAGCGCCCTCTTTAGTATCCGACCACACGAAGGGTACTTCCAACTCTCGCAACCCGGCAATGTCGACATCAGAGAAGACCATGTCACCGTCTTCACACCCGACCCCAATGGCAATTGCGTCTACCTTAAACTTGATCCCAATCAGATCCCCCGCATCACCCAAACCTTTACCGAGCTTTGTTCCGCCATTCCGCGGAACCACCCTGCCGCCAAGCAGCAAACCCCAACGACCTAAAGTCGATCTATATCAACCTGCATTCATCACCGCCCATCATCATGATGGGCGGTTTTTCTATAGACCACCAATGCCCCTTTGCCGAATCGCAAGTTTTTTGATGCCTATCCCCCCCGAGCTTTTCTGCGTTTGATCGCAAAAATGGTCCCTGAATCACCGAGAGTGGTGGCCCATGTCACGACCAAACTACGCGCTTCTCAAATTGTATGATTGACTTCTCGCTTATTTGTTCATACATTTAAACATATGACGTTTGAGCCCACCCAAAACACAACCCCCTCACCACTGCTTCCCGCGGCCGTATGTTTTGACGGATGCACCGGAGAGCTAGGCGGCGGCAACCTTAACACACCGCTTCAGAAGCTCCGTCGAACTATCGGTGATCTGATTGGCGTATTCGCAGATCAACAAGCCTACAATGAAATTGCTCCAGGCACACTCGCCTACGAAGCAAACCTTTATCTCCCGGTCAAGCAAGGTACGCAAGGTGGATTGTTCTTCGGCAACACCAAAGTCATGCCCATGATGATCGGCAACGAATACAACATGACCAAAGGACACTTCCATAAAAATCGCGACGCAGCAGAGTACTACTGGTGTATTGCTGGCGAAGGCGCATTGATCCTGATGAATGAAGATCGATCCTGCCGAGCAGAATACATGACCCCAGGTTCATTACATTACATTCCGGGACGTACCGCACACCGTGTGGCTAACATTGGCAAGCACGTACTAACACTAGGCGCGTGCTGGCCAGCCGATGCGGGGCATGACTACGAAACCATTGCAAAACAAGGCTTTTCCGCACGATTACTTTGTGTCAATGGTAAACCCCAGCTTGTTGATATCGACAAGAGAGAGAATGAACATGACCGCTGCTGAACTTTCATTACTCAAAGTTGATCGCGCATCCCCGATGCCTCTACATGCACAAGTAGAACGCGCTCTGCGCCAATTATTACAAAGCGACTCATATAAGGACGGTGACCTGCTTCCCAATGAAATGGATATAGTGAAGCAGATGGGAATCAGCCGAGGCACGCTACGTGATGCGATCAAACGCCTCGTCGGTGAAGGATTACTTGAACGGCGCGCCGGTATAGGCACGCGTATTTGTCGTCGGCGCGTGACAACTTCAGCAACAGCTTGGCCAAGCTTTCGCCGAGAGATGAGTGATCGAGGGATGGATGTAATTGAATTGGAAACTCGCTGGGAGCATTTACCTGCACCCATAGCGGTCGCGCAGATTTTTCAGATCAATCCATCCATACCGATATGGCGACTCTCACGGCTGCGTGGCATAGTTAAACGAGAAAACACCCCCAAACAAGCGCGTTCGCCCAAACCAACCGTCTGGTTCCGTTCGTGGTTCTTGCCTGACCTGGAGGATGTTTCATCGATTGATCTACAGCACGGCATGTACGCGGGTTTGCAAGTACTCAAAGGTGTTACGCCGGCGCGCTCGGACGAGTCAATCTCCGCAAAGGCGGCGACCACAACCGTGGCGAAGCAGCTCCGTATCACACGAGGTACGCCTATCCTTTTACGTGAACGTTCGGTTTATGACAGCGCAGAGCGAGTTATTGAATACGCGATCAATCACTACCGCGCCAGCCAATTTCAATACACCGTCAGCCTCAAGCTCGACCCTAGCAATCAAATGATCACGTCATGAATACGACCAAACATACAACTTGGGCAGCAGATATTGGAGGAACGCAGATCAAACTCGCGTTGCTTGATGAACACAAAACAATACTTGAACGCCGCCAAATTGACGTTAATGACCGTACTCGTTTAGAACCACAGCTCGCACAGATGGTTTCGCACTGGCAGAGCATGACCACAGCTCACCCCGCATGTGCAACTCATAAACCGCTGATCGCACTTGCCTTTGCCGGCATTGTTGAGACCACCAACAATCGTATCCTTTCAACTAATGGAAAGTATCTTGATGCACCAGATCTTGATCTTGCCGCGTGGGCACAATCAACCTGCCACGCGAAACTGGTCATTGAAAACGATGCACGCGCTGCTTGCGTAGGTGAATGGAAAGCTGGCGCGGGACGAGGCTGCAACAACCTAGCCATCATGACACTCGGCACAGGTATAGGCACCTCCACCATCATCGAAGGTAAGCTTCTCCGCGGCATTCATGGACAAGCCGGCGTGCTCGGCGGACACCTACCTGTCATGCTTAATGGCCCCGATTGTACCTGCGGCAGCCAAGGCTGCGCCGAAGCGATCGCCTCCACTGCACATCTTCCCGAGTTGATCCAACGCATCCTCAAACAGAACCCCACGTATTTAGATAGCCCCATCGCCAAATTGAAATCACCGAGCTATCTCGACATCCACACATGGGCAAATCAGAACGATGTGCTGGCACAAACAATCGAACGTGACAGCATCCAAACATGGGGGGCCGCAGCGGTCGGGCTTGTGCATGCATATGATCCCGAGCGATTAATCCTTGCCGGTGGCGTCGGACGAAGCTGGCCCGCAGTCCGTACAGGCATTCAAAAATATTTAGATGATCACGCATGGACGCCGTGGGGACGTGTCGACGTATTAATCAGTGAACTCGGTGATGATGCGGCGCTAATTGGTGCGGCATGGCTGCCCGAACTTAGCGCATCTTCGCAGGAGAAAAGCTAAATGACCATGCAATGCAATAGCACCGTCGTAGAACCACCGTTCACGAGCAACTATGACAAACGGCCCGTTGTGCCCGTCCCCATAAACGGACGAAATATCACGTGCATACAAGGCTGGAATGACATCGCCGTCACAATAAATGATGCATGGATCACCTCCAATCATCCCACTTTTGCGATTGATTGTTATCTCGGTGTCGACACGCAAGAACTCAAAAAATACCTTGTTTCGAAGCTTAAACCGAACTACATCATCGAGATGATCGATCTGTTTAAGCCGCAAGATGAGATCGAGAAACTGGTAGCTCCATGGCTGGGTAGTGATGATCCGATCTTCGGATTCCTCTGCCCATTACAGCTTGAACAATTCTTCTGCCCGCAGAAACTTGCCAAAGCAAAAGCACAAGTCAAGACCGCAAAGCCAAACGAGCGTATCCTGATTCTCGGCATTGGCGCCACACTCATCCAAAATCAAGGGCTACTCATCTACGCCGACATGCCACGCTGGGAAGGACAACTCCGCCAACGTCGCAACCAAGCCAGTAACCTAGGCGTGAACAACCACAACCTTAAAGCCTCCCTGCAATACAAACGCGCCTACTTCATTGATTGGCGTGTGTGCGACCGTCATAAAAAGCCTTTGCTGAAAACAGCCGACTACTTCCTAGATACCACACATCACACTTCACCGAAACTCGCAAACGCCAATCACATCCACGAAGGCTTGCAGGCCGCAACACATCAACCTTTCCGCGTCGTACCATTTTTTGATCCTGGCCCGTGGGGTGGTCAGTGGATGCGCCAAGTATGCGACCTCAAAGGCTACAACGATCCTGAACCACAAAACTATGCGTGGTGCTTTGATTGCGTCCCGGAAGAAAACTCCCTGCTGCTTGGTTTCAATGATTGCGCATTTGAATTGCCCAGCGTCAACGCGCTCTACAACCACCCGCGCGAATTGCTCGGTGATCTAGTACACGCGCGCTTTGGTGACGAGTTCCCGATCCGTTTCGACTTCCTCGACACCATGGACGGCGGCAACCTCTCCTTCCAAGTCCACCCGCTCACTGAGTACATCCAGCAGCACTTCGGCATGCACTACACGCAAGATGAAAGCTACTACCTGCTTGATGCTGCTGATGACGGCACGTGTTACCTCGGCTTGAAGCCAGGTGTCGACCCCGACGCGTTCCAAGCCGCGCTCGAAGACGCACAAGCCGGCGGCAAACCATTCGATGCAGACAGGTTCGCCAATTGCTTTCCCGCTAAAGCGCACGATCACTTCCTCATCCCCGCGGGCACGGTTCATTGCTCCGGCAAGAATACGATGGTGCTGGAGATCAGCGCCACCCCCTATATTTTCACATTCAAGCTTTGGGACTGGGGGCGCCTTGGACTCGACGGCAACCCGCGCCCGATCAACATCAAACGCGGCATGCAGAACATTCAATGGGACCGTGACACCACTTTCTGCGAAACACAACTTATCAACACAATTGAACCTGTCGGTGAAGGCGATGGCTGGCGCGAAGAACGCACCGGCCTTCACCAACGTGAGTTTATCGAAACCCGACGGCACTGGTTCACTAAAACCGTTCCGCATCACACCGGTGGCATCGAACATGGCAGCGTGAATGTGCTAAACCTCGTGCAAGGGCGTGAAGCCATCGTTGAATCACCGACCGATGCATTCGAACCGTTCATTGTTCACTATGCTGAAACATTCATCGTCCCCGCATCCGTCGACGCATATACCATCCGCCCATACGGTGAAGCGGAAGGCACCGAGTGTGCCACCGTCAAAGCATTTGTCCGTACACAATCATGATGCAAAACCAAGCAACCTAGAACAAGATGAACCTCAATTCCACCAACCAATCTTCGTTTGACCCCGGCCTGAACATTTTCCCAACTACAACGCCGCTTGGTTTTCGACTCGGCGAGAACACCTTTGGCCCCCAACCTGAAATAAGAACACTCGATGCCATCCGCCCTTCCCTGCAAGATCCAAACTGCACCGGCCCCGATGAGGTTTACGCAATCATGATGGATGTGGGCAAACCGTCACATCACAATGACCTTCTGGATCGCCACTTGCTTTTCGGCGTAGTCACCTATGCCACCGGCCAACTCGGCCAGGAACCCATCCGATCACAAGGACACACCCACGCAAAAAACCCCCGCAATGGCGTCCGCACACCGGAAGTTTATGAAATCTGGCAAGGCCGCGCCGTGATCCTAATGCAGGAAAAATGCATCGCAAATGACTCCGACGCCGGACAATGCTACGCAATAGAAGCCGGCCCCGGCCAAGTTGTCATCGTGCCACCCGGCTGGGCCCACGCCACTATCAGCGCCGATCCAAGTCAACCGCTCACCTTTGGCGCATGGTGCGATCGTGATTATGCGTTTGATTATGACGACGTCCGCGCCCACAACGGTCTCGCATTCTTTCCGAAATTAAATCTTGGCCGTACATTACAATTTGAACACAACCCGACCTACCAAAATTACACTGAACTGATTCGCAGGCCGCCAAGACCGTATACTGAACTTAAAATAGATCCTGATATACCGATCTATTTGCAATACGAACAATCACCTTCACGCTTTGATTTCGTGCCCAATCCTGATTCAGTACACGATGCATGGACACGTTTCATACCATAATTCATCCATCAACCATGCCAACTGGCCGTAGAAGTTTAACCCATGAATCATGATCCCAACATTGATTTCCGTTTTGCACCGCCATCAAGCTGGACCTGCATCGGCTTCGCTGATGATCAACACAAATCACTCGTTCGTGAGGATGGCGCATTGCTCTATGATTATCAGCGCATTGTTACCCATCAATTCAATCGCATCCTATCCTTTCGCTTACTCGGCTCTGGCGAACCTCAAACCATCACGCAAGTCACCGAAACCGCCAAACGCCCTATCGTCATCACCACACTCACCTACTCCCACGCCATACTCCAACTCCGCGCCTTCGCCTATCAACAAAACGATCAACGATCCGACATAGTCCAGTGGTCCATCTCACAAAACCCAAACCAAATCACCCCTCATCAGGTCGCTCTTCACCTCAATGCCCTACAAAACCAGGGGCAATGGCAAGCCGTCGACACAAGTGACCACCATTTGTCATCGTTCTCCCACATCCAATTTTCCCCAAACACCGACCACCCCACGCAACCCCAAAAAGACCGCCCGGTCATCATCCAACACCAATCCGTGTTCAGCATCGAACAACCCCTGCATCACCACCCTACACGCACATTCGGTCCAGGCTTCGGCTGCATCACCGAACCCATTGCATTATCACCCGACCACACACTGCATGGCTCAATCATCATCACACTTGATCACCATGACGCACCCTTTCATAAACTCGCAGATATCGATCACGCACTAGATAGCATGCGACAACACTGGGATCATGCCAATTTTCAAACACGCACACTACAAGTCCCCGATCCACAAATCAACGACATGCTCCGCGCCTGTGCACGGAACATTTTTCAAGCCCGCGAGATCAAGGATGGCTCCCCCGAATTTCAAGTCGGCCCAACCTGCTACAGAGGACTCTGGATGGTCGACGGCCACTTCATGCTTGAAGCTGCCCGCTATCTCGGCCACGACCAGGAAGCTGACCGCGGTATTGATGCTATGCTCAAGCGCGTCCATGACGACGGCTCAATCACCGACATTCCTGAACACACCAAAGAAACCGGTATTGCCCTCGCCACACTCGTTCGCCAAACCGAACTCAGCGGCAACTGGGACCGTCTTAAAAAACTTTGGCCCACCGTAATTAAAGCACGACACTATATCCAATCGCTACGAGATCAAGCACGCCAACTTGATCCTTCTGCACCTGAATTCAGCCTGCTCCCACGCAGCTTCCCCGATGGTGGGATCAATGGCCTCCGAGCCGAATACACTACCGCACTCTGGATTATGATCGGCCTCAAAGAAGCAGCACGTGCCGCTGCCCACCTCGGCAATCATCAAGACGCCGACACATTTCAGGCTGATTTTCAAGGGCTTTTAGAAGACTTTCGCCGCTGCGCGGCACGAGACATGCAGCATCTTGATAACGGTATCCCCTACCTCCCCCAATCCATGCCGAACAGCAGCAGCGAACACCATTGGAACGAAAACCAAACCGATCGCGTTTCTATCAACCATCGCATCGGCCCACTCACCGGCACATGGGCACTCTGCCAAAGCATCTTCCCCGGCGAAATTTTCGATCAAGATGACTCTATCGTTCAAAATCTTCTACGACTCTTCGAGCATAAAGATCAAGAACAAGGAATTCCCATAGAGACAGGTTGGCTTCCATATCAAGCACTTTGGCCTTACTATGCTTCCTTTGCCGCGCATGTTTGGCTATACGCTAGCCAAGGCGAAAAAGCCGCGCAATACCTCTATGCTTTTGCCAACCACGCAGCCCCCACGCGCATCTGGCGGGAAGAGCAAAGTCTTGCGTCATCCGATCTTGATTTGTGTTGGGGTGACATGCCGCACAACTGGGCTTCCGCCGAATTCATACGTCTGGTACGCAATCTGCTTATCTTTGAGCGTGGTAACCAGCTCGAACTTATGCCCGGCATTCCTAGCACATGGCTCATACCCAACCAACCCATCATCGTTGAAAACTCTCCCACACGCTTCGGTCCAATTTCAATCACTGCGAAATTAGATCACGCCAACACATGGCACGTACAAGCCGAAATAGATTCAAACTGGCCACTACAACCAGACACCATCACGCTTCACATCCCATCGAAAATGAATCGCGTCATCGTTAATAATCAACTCGCCAAACCCGACCTGCGCACCTTAGCTTTAAACAAAAGCATGACCCTCCAGCCATCATCTTCGTAGGCCACCTAACATTCAGATCCTACTGATCAGAACCCGTCCACAACGGACTGGCTGTCACATACCAAGCAGCTTACGGATGAAATTAAATTCATACACCGTTTCCATCTTGCCGGAAATAGCAAAAGATATTTCCGGTATCTCCCGGCAATGATTGCCCCCAACACACTACTATTCACCCAATAATCATCATTTATCGCCTCCTATCAAAGATTTCTGGTATTTCGGCATCTGTACAAAAGCAGATATTTGAAATTTTTATTTAATTAGAAATATCTCTTGATTTACAGAAATATTAAAGTACACTCTACATTGTTAAATCACAGATAGTCCACATACCGCAATTGAATCGCCCCCTGACTACGGAATGTTTTCCAATGCCCGCAACCAAGAATCCATCCATTGTCGAATTAGCCAATCGCCTTGGCGAGGATATCCGCGAGCGCAAACTTACACCGGGTGAACCTTACCTCACAGCATCTGAAGCCGCACTTAAACTTGGCGTCAGCACACAACGCGCCAACCGTACCTTGCAACTACTTTCCGTTCGCCGTCAGATTGTCAGATCACGCGGATCAGCACCTACTATCCTCGATCCATACGCTGATCAAAACGGCAAAGTCTCCATTCGCAAGATTCACATTTTCATCCCCAAAGCAGACATGACCACTGAAGGCATCTATTCCGACGGATGTTTGCTTGGCCTGCAAAAAGCACTGCCAGATGCAGACATTCATTTGAATTTTTTTCCAGCTCAGAACGAAGGACAGTTCACTCAAGACATCGTTACACTCTCAACCGCCAAAGATGAAATGGCTGGCTTCGTCCTTGTCCGTTCTTCCATCGAATCACAACTCACAATCGCAGAATCCGGCTTACCCGCAGTCATACACGGATCACCCTACCCCGGCGTGAAAGGCATCCCCTCTATCGACCGTGACTATATCGCAGCTGCCGACCTTCACGTTGACTATTTCCAACGTAAAGGTTGCAGCCGCATCATTCTTTTGATGCATGACCACATGTATGCTGGTGGCTTCCTTTTTAAACAAGCATTACAAACAAAATTCGAATCTATCGGCTTCCCACATTGCGCCATTACACCGATCTTTATTCCAGTCCATGAAGTAGCCGCCCAACAAACCCTAATTGACCATGTTTCCAATAATAGCGAGAACACAGGCGTCATCGTATTTGGTGGCCATATCGCCGAGGTTTGTTGCCATGCCATGAAGCGATTGAATCTTAAAAACAAGCATGATCTGTTCATGACCTACGGCGGATATTACGCCACAGGACCCAAGATCATTCAAAAAATCCCACACGAAGAATCCGTTATTTCACCCGAAGAACAAGGTGAGTTGGTTGGCCGAATACTTGAGGCACAAATCAATCCCGCAAACCCAACACCTGAACCGTACCGCATGGAAATGCAATTTGTCGAATCATAAATCGATCATCATGTAACACTGTTTTCCAAAATCAAAGAATCCATATATCGCAGCTGCCAATTCACCGGCAGGATTGCAATGGCTATTACTTTGTCAACACTTTTACTTTTATGAAGGAGAATTCGTATGCGAAAAAGAGAAAGTATCATCCGGATGGGAATGAGTATGTTCGTTGCAGCCGGGGCACTATTGATCACCAGTGAGCAAATCATTGCCGCCCCCATCGCGATCGATAACGCCAGCTTCCAGGACAACGACATCACAAGTTTTGATGGCACTCTTGGCGGCGATTGGGTCGAATCAGAAGGGCATGGTTTCGGTATTCTACTGCTTCACAACGATCAAGACCCACTCAATGCGTTTGATGGCGATCAATATGCCGCACTTAGCAACCGCAGCACGCCCGCAGGCGACACCAACTTCTCACAGAAGGTTCTGACTGCCGGCATCGTCAATGGCACAACTTACACCCTCTCTGCATATTTCCGCAGAATTAACGCTTCGCAACCTGAAGACGGTGCGATTAGTTTCGGCTTCTCTGACGGAACGGCTGTGCTAGCGACTTATAACTTTGACGGAACCACCAATGTCTTGTCACACACAGCATGGGTTAAGCACTCTGTCAGCTTCACCGCCACCACGGCCAATGCTGGCGATGACCTATATATTGCATTCCAAAACGCATCAAGCTCCGGCGCTTCACTCAACCGTGTGTTCATTGATGCCGTTAGTTTGGAAGCAACCCCGATCCCTGAACCTGCGACCCTCTCCCTCGGTCTAGTCGGTCTCGGACTGCTCATGAAGCGAAAGCGTATCAACTAAACAGGCTAGCCGCCTAATCCACTCTACCTTAACCAGCAGGGTGGGTTTTCACCGATTGCATCAATCATCAACCGCGTGTTATGCGACAAATAAATTTTTGAAAGTGCCTCTAATGAAACGCAAACAAGCATTTACATTGATCGAACTTCTTGTGGTCATATCAATTATTGCATTGCTAATCTCTATACTTCTCCCGGCGTTAAGCAAAGCTCGATCCGCTGGCATTAAGATTCAATGCCTTAGCAATCTGCGACAACTCGGCATCGCGACATATACATATCTCAATGACTACGATGAATTCTTGCCATCCAAAAGTATCAAATTACCCACGAACGCCATCACCGCCAGCGCCTTCTACTGGGTTGGCAAACGTGGCGATTCAACTATCGCTAGATACCACAGAGCGGTCCCCTCAGTTCGTCATTTAAATTTATATCTGTTCAATGCGCGCTTGCAGGATGAGGATGAAGTGCCTTACGCCATGTGCCCCACCGATCCGGGCGAAGATCTTTACAACCTAGTAGGAAGCTCATATTCAACAGCAAGCCACACACAGCATGATGACCTAACCAATTTTGGTGACAACATTGGTTCAGCACGCATGACCGAAATTATTAATCCAAGTAAGCTCGTTATTGCTGGCGAACACAGTGCCCAAGGCGCTGCGTGGGGAGAGCACATTCCTCAGCAACCGTGGCATGAAGAAGGGCGTTTCAATGTCCTTTTCGCAGACAGCCACGCCGCAACCATCCAAATCCCGAAAGTGAGCTTTCTCGGCAACAAGCAACTTGATGGTGGCGACTGGATCTACGACGAATACCGCACGTCCGGCCACAATCCTCCTTCAACACCCTAACACAACCATATTGAAGTACACACCCTTTGTGTTTAACAACGTAATGATTTACCTTCTGTAGATATTCTTAAAGGTTATAATCGGATGATGACTCGACGCTTTCTGATCATACTTCTTGCCTCCACACTGCTTATACCTTCCTTTGCATGTGCGGAGCCCATGTTTGAAAAAACAACGCTTTTTAAACGGCCAACCAGTAAGGACCACTACCGCTCACCTGCCTTGACCGTGCTTCCCAACGGACGCATCATCGCCAAAGGAACACTCAAGGTTGGACACATGCGCGATGCCGGCGGGAAAGACATAAACTACTACAAATACAGTGATGACAACGGCAAAACATGGCATGAAACCAAATCCCTCCGCCCCGCAACCGTCGTTGATGACATCAACAAACGTATGTTCCGCTTCGTTAGAAAATGGCCCATGAAAGATTCGAGCGGCAAACCTACCACCGAACACTGGATGATCGAACATCCGCAAGAGGGCTTTAAGCTTGGTGGAGGGCTTAAAGTTTTCTCAAGCACCGATGGTGAAAACTGGGGTAAAGGCATTGACATTGCCGATTCGATGTTCCTCTACAAAACTGGCGGCCTCGCATGGTTTATTGGTGATGGGATCCAACTCACCCGTGGACCACATGCTGGCAGACTTGTCATCCCCGGACGATACTTCGGTAAACAATGGGAACGTGTCGGCCCCAACGCGCACAACACCGTCGCTTATAGCGATGACTTCGGCAAGACCTGGCTATGGGGTGGCAGCTCACAAGGTTACAGCGGCGAAGCATGTATCGTTGAGCTTTCTGACGGTGCAGTCTATATGAGTAACCGTAACCATCATCCGCGTACCGCAGGATATCGCACGTGGGCAATCAGCCGTGACGGCGGCGAAACCTTCACTGAATTTGGTGTCGAGAAAGATCTTAAAGAACCCAAATGCCACGCCGCCATGATCCGCTACAATTTTCCAGATAAGGAAAAAGGCATCAAAGGCCGCGTCCTCTTCATCAATCCATCAGTTTACATGGAACCAAGCAGCGGCATCGCTCCTCATGCAGGGCGCAAAAACATGACCGTTCATATGAGCTTGAATGATTGCAAATCTTGGCCGATTTCCAAACAACTACACGCTGGGAAAAGCGGCTATTCGGACATAGCCGTCGCACCCGATGGAACTATTCTTTGTGTGTTTGAAAGTGGCGAAGACATCTATGCTGAGAACATCACACTCGTTCGCTTCAACATGGAATGGCTTGAAAGCAAGAAATAGATTGCCTCCAGCACATGCCGCCTTCGAAATAGCAAGCGTAATCATTCTCACATGCTAAAGAAAGTAACAATCCCCGCGCTCTGGCGAGGATTGTTTCTTTATATATACCAGATTAGCAGAAAGCATAACTTACTAAATGCGCAATCACAACAAACCAATCCTCACTATCATCGGATTTGATAATGCGCCTATCGCAAGAAAGATTAATCTGACAACGGTTGCAGTTCCATGGACAATCAACAGGCCAATGAGGCAACGGCACCTAAACATGATTGAATACTCGCACATCATGAAGTCATCTCATACTCACAACGATTGGTGGTCCCATGATATAACGGATTTCGTGAATTAATGGCGTATTCAACCTGTTTTGCTCTTTGACGAATATCAGCGGGATCCCGCAGTGGATTCCATATAGTTTCTGAGAAAATTGAAGCTGATGGCTGGATAACTGCTTCAAACAGGCCATCCTCAATTAATCCAGTAACAGTCAAGGGATGGCTACGAGAATTTATAAGCTCGCTATAGAATTGGATCGCAAACGGGTAATTCATTTCCCACAGAGTATTGTTTGCTTCCCAATTTCGACGCATACGAACATCTAACTGATTTTCACATCTACTTAGATCAGATCGCCCAAGGATAAACTCGCGATGATGTTCAAATTCATGATGCCAATCAATACAGCACCACCCCTTGGGAACTATCGCAAAACCTGTATCTTTCCTAAAGCCTGTCAGCTTCTTTGTATATTGCATGGTTTTGTCGAATGAATTCAATCCAATCGCTTTATTCCCTTCTGGGCCTTCAGCCAAACAATCTTTCGGAACGTATGAATAAGGTATGACGCCTGCATCCTCCCATACAATCGTTACACGCTCATCAAGATCCTTAAGATCCTCATACTTCTCTAAGATAGATGTTGCGTGCAATCCAAATTGGATATGCAAATCATTATTTATCTCATAAAGATCGTTAGCAACATCGTTCACAAAATCACAAACGATACGCGCAACGGAACTGCCTCCCATCTCCACGTGATTATGCTCAGTCAAAGTTTGAAAATATATCCCATCAATATCTAATTTATAATAATGCGATTTGTACTCATCTAATACACTTTGTCGTATGAGATCACGATCCTCTTGTGAAGTTAGATCTAGTTTGCTACCCCAACCCCACGGAAATCCAAGAATGATCTTGATGCCTCGACTGTGCGCGTAATCAATAACTTCTTGAATATTCACAGGCGGACAATCATTCCAAATCGTCAACATGTTCATTTTAGCTCGAGCCATATTGTCTATGAAACGGACATAATCATAAATCACATAGCCCCACGTCCATATACCACGATGCTCGATTCTTGGGTAGTCATTCATCGCTACATCTGGCAACTGATCAAATGAAGAACGTAATTCGCTCTGTTCAATAACATCTTTGAGCTGCAATGCGATAACTTGTGTATAGAAATCCTGTACCCCATACAGAACACCGTGCGAATCATGACCTGCAATCACAATCATACGATTGTTAGAATTCCATACATTCTCTTGGCAAACAGCGATATACCCCTGAGACTGATCTGGAACATCCAAAAAACCACGTGCGATCAAATCATGTACCAATGAATTGTTAGATGGTGTACCAACAACGATTAAATGATCGTGATCACTAACCTCACATGTCTGTGCATCTACACAACGAACGGTATAGGGCATACATTTTTGAACCGCATCATAAATTTCCTCGATCGCAAATTTTTCAACACCCTCATACGCCCCATAAACAACCGTCCATCTTTTTCCTGAATATCTCAAATCATATGTAGACATACCAATATCCTTGAATCTGTAATGACTCTATCCAATCAATATTTATAGGGATTGATTTTCGAACCCCGTTTAATCCGCATCATGGGGATTACGCATGAAATACAACCGCCCATCCTCCGCTCCAATCAATAAATCCGGCACACCATTCTGATCCCAATCCACGATTGTTGGCGAAAGTGTATGCCCTGCAAGTATGCGATCCGAAACCTTCCCCTCATCACGGAAAAGGTACTCGCCCGGCTTGTCAGATACATTGCGTAAAAAATCTGTATTACGATTGTTGATCAATAGATCAAGATCACCATCAAGATCCCAATCAACCATGACAAACTTTCGACGACCCGACCAACCCCTCACCCTATCCTTCGGCTTCAACCGAAGCGGCCTCCCCGGTTCACCTTTACGTATGGCCCTGTTGCCATCATCGATCACACCACTTTCACTCTTAAAAATACGAGCACCTTCAAGGAGCCAACGCTCGCCATCAATTACCTTGCGTTCCCAAAATGCCAGATATCCTTCAGCGTCAAGCATGACCAAGTCAGCCAAACCGTCTTTATTCAAATCAATGATAAACGGTGTTGTTCGCCACTGCGTCACCAACTGATCCTTACTTGGACGCCACCACATCCATGCTGGCTTTCTAGGCTTGTTCTTCCATTTCACTCGAACCGCTTTTGGATAAGTTAACTCAGGAGATGTCGTACTACCAATATTCTCTAACCAGATAATTTCGCCCCAAATATTGTTTAGAACAATATCTAAGTCTCCGTCACTATCCCAGTCGCTAACGCTCGGCACACAGTAACCCCAATTCGCTTCACCCGGTCCTTGGATACTTCCATTCTCACCCGCTTGAACTCGAAACACACGATCATCAGCTTGCAAATACACAGGCTTTTCCCACCGCGGCTTGTCTGTACCACCTATATTCTCCAGAAAAACTAAATGCCCCGCAGAATCACCTGAAATCACATCTTGATCACCATCGCCATCCCAATCGACACCGACCGGCGTTGCAAGCACATCGATCTTCACCCATTTTGATTTCATCTTTAACGGCTTGGGATGTCGAAAATGTGGCATCCCATGAATAACACCAAGGCATTCGACATACATCACGCGTCCATCTTCTTGGCCAACAACCAAATCCATATCCCCATCGTTATCCCAGTCCACACCCGCCGGCCAAAGCATCTGACTATCAAATGAAATCACACCCTCCCAATCGACAATCTTTCGCATCGGCGCATACTTTGGCTTCGATCGTGTACCCACATTCTCAAAATAGGCTAAGTGATCATTAAACTGACCACTCACCATATCCAAATCGCCATCACCATCCCAATCCGAGAAAGATGGATTTGCCAGGCCATAACTCCGCAACAATTTTCCGGGTGCATAGTGCAACTTTTCTGGCTTACCATAGTCTGGATCCTTACTACTACCTTCATTACGCATCACATAGAAATGCCCGTTATGTTCACCTGCTTTCCATTGACCAAACCGATCGTAGCCAGCATCCCAACCATACTCACGCATATCATGATTGCCGACAAATAAATCCAAATCACCGTCCGCATCCCAATCGATCAATCCCCAATGCGAATCTTGATCGGAAACAATTGTCCCGTCAAATCTAACTTCCTTACCGCCACTTAAACCGTTTTCAAAGAAATCGTGATGAATACGATTCGGCGACATAATCACAAACTGATCATTATCGTAGTATGTTATTTTCGCTCTTTTACCCTCACCGACCTTTACCGGATGCTCAAATACAATATCCCCACTTTCATCCGCAACGCCTCGATTCTCAAAGAAGTATAAACCCTTCCAATTCGTATCTGTGCTCGCAACGACAATATCCATATCACCATCACGATCGTAATCCATCGGCAACGGAAACGCTGCTAGTCCAACAGCTAAATCAACTGTATGATCCACCCCATACTCAATTGGCTCTAACATACCCTTCTTTACTGATGGAGTGTCTTCACCTTTTACTGATACCACAACACTTCCCATAATGAATATGCCAAATACCAACGGAATGATTTTCTTTGCAAATCTCATACATACCTCTAAAATACAATATCTCATGACGAGAGAGATAAACTGCTAACCTTATATCAACTCAATCACGGCGTTTGTTTTAACCAGTATGGCCGCCCCAATCTCTGCGTATTCAAATACCCGCCAACCTGAGGCTCAATCACATCCTGCCCATCAATGAGTAATCCATATTTCATACTTGTAATCTCTTTATGTGATAGTGCTTCCGCATGGCCGTCAAAAAATGCATGATTACGCCCTTCATCGTGAGGCTTATCAGATAACATGAACCCACTACCCCATCGCATCCATCCAACCCATGCGGAACTCTCAAACGGAAACTGACCTGGCGGCGTGTTAAACCCTCCAAAATTCCCCGGAGCAAATGGACGAACGACAGAAATAGCTGTCACTTGTAGTTCATCTGAGAATGAAGTCACTTTTGAAGGCGATTTAATCTGCTTTCCACCAAACCAAGTTAACATACCATTCGAAGCATAACTAGTCTTATCACTCAAATCTATAGTTGACGTTTGTGACAAAACTGTCGGACAATTTAGTGTATCTTCAATGCTATCTACACTGAAATACCGTTGCATCGATCGCAGCCAATTCTCTTCCGTTGTTGTAGATGCAAGTGCATTTCCAACCGCACCATCCCAAGCAGCCTGAAACATGAACGTATCATCATTATCTGCCATGTACGCTAATGCTGCAATCATCATTTGACGTTCATTACTCAAACAGGAAATCCTCCGACCTGACTCTCTCGCTTTCGACAATGCCGGGAGCAAAATACTAATGAGAAGTGCAATAATTGATATGACTACTAATAGTTCGATGAGCGTGAATCCCTTAACCTTCATTGTTCTATCCTTACAATTAATGTTCTTCGGCCTTATTAATACAACTTGACCCTAAAAGACCGGCCTACCGTTAAGCAGGCTGGCCCTCACATAACGTGATGAGTGTTTCTTATTTGCGTCGTCGCACCAAGCTCAACACGCCAACACCCGCCATGATTGAAAGCATACTTGCAGGCTCAGGCACCTGATTTCCAATCACATCCTCAAGAGCGGTTCCATACTTGAATTCATCAAAGAGGCTCGTCAAACCTTCATCTGTGCTCGTACTCAAGCCAATCGCAAGCTGTGCATTTGACCCGAGTGCCTTATCTTTCTTCGTACTCTCAACACTTGTGAATGCGCCACTATTTAATTCTGAAAGTGTAATACCACCATTTTTGATCAGGTCATAGCTTGTCTCATTTAGCACCCATAGGTTTGCGCCCTGCGAACTACTACCGCCATCACCGATATCAAACCGTGCTATAAAAAGATATGTCCCACCATCCTGTATATACTCATCATTATTTCTTTGGAAGCTTCCACCATCATAACCAATGGCAACGCCCCGATGCCCACCATCCTTCGGCCGAATGCGGAATTGAAAACCACCATGCCTTAGCTCAATCTGACGTGATGCAATCGAATTGGTAATCGTTCCGCTATTCTTATACAAAAAACTAACCCACAGATCTTGGCCGGATGCTGGTACTGAACCTAGATTCCTAATCGCATACTGTGTCTGAAATGCCCCTCGACCTATAGCATCATCTAATTTGACTTCTAATGAACCACCGGATGTTTCGTAATTACTGAATGTCAAACTACTACCACTAACCGATGAAGTGCCACTTCCACCCGCAGCACTCTGCTGCGACCATGCATTGCTCCAACCAGCCCCACCATTCTTTGTGCTGATGCTCCCCACTTCATAATCAAACGATTCCGTCGCAATTACCCCTGCACATAACTGACTTGCCATACCCAATGTCATACTAAGCGCAATCATTCTCTTAAACATGTGTGTTTCTCCTGCGTAATAAATCAGACCATGAAAATAAATCAATATGATTTAACAACGAATAGCTACAACTGGCGATACAAGCAAAACTTTCACTCGCACCGATAGCAATCACATACGATGATCAAACCATCACCATAGTGACTCACGAAACACACTCTTCACGTTTATGCTAGCTAGTTAAGACAATTTATCTGAATACGATCACTCATCTATACATAGTTCTTGATACCAACCTCTCGCCGCGTCTCACTTGGAACAATATGTGGATCAATCGCAACTTCAACTGTTCGATCTTGGTCTGGATTACATAGCCGCCATAACAACTGCTCTACCCCACGTCTTCCGATTAACTCTGCACCAGAATCAATCATTGCCGGCCTGGGTGACAACCCTGCAAGGTATGTAAGTTCATGACCAAAAGAAATAACCTCAATATCCTTGCCAATTTGAATACCCAATGACTGAAGAATACGGTAACTAATGGCAGTGATGAGATCATTCGGTATGAAGAAACCTGTCGGCCTGTTTTTCTTATTCATCATCCGTTCGAACACAGGCTTCAACTTTGCTTCTAAATGCCCAAAATTCGGCAACCCCTTTTCATCAAGCTCATAGCACTTACCCCCATGCATCTCGACTTTTACTTTCTTTTGCTGCGCGGCAAACATGAACGCATCGCCTCGTCGGCAGAATACCGCATGATCTACATCAGGATTGATAAATGCTAAATTTTTATGCCCACCCTCAACCAAATATTCTGCAGCAACCCGCCCTACCTTTTCATTGCCTGCAAGAACCGCATCATCTTCACCATTTGGATTATGGCTTGTTAACCAAACGCTCGTATATGTCCCCAAAAATGTTTCCATTTCCCCTCCCCTAACCGGCGAACCCAACAACAACAAACCATCCACATTCCGATTCAATATTGCTGGCGGCAAATCGCTCATTGCATTCGCCTGACCAACAATGACATTAATACCTTCACTCGAAAGTGCAGCACAAGCCCCGCGAAGTAACTCAACATATAACTCCGCATGCGAACGATTACCTTCATACAATTGAACAAGACCAATATTACCCGTCTTGATCCCATCGCGCTTCGGCTGTTTTTTCCGCACCGCCAATCGCTTCGATAAATAGCCACTGCTTTCAATCGCCTTGCGCACCTGAAGCACCGTTTCCTCACTTGGCCCTGGCTCACCATTCAGTACCCGCGAAACGGTTGAAATCGACACACCAGCATGACTTGCAATATCTTTCAAACGCATAGCCATAGACTAACCTACCCAACAACAGCGGTCAATATTTTTATGCAATTTTTTCTGAAATTTTAAATTATTTTTGCACAACGAGCTTGCAAATCATCTTAAATCACCTCAAAAGCCACCTTCAGCATCTACACAGATACAAAACAACCGGATTTTTGCAAAAATTTGCAAAAGAGTCACCCCGTATCCCCTGCCGCAAAACCTAGCTCCAGATCACCTACCCACAATCAACAACCCGTAGACTGCCGCACAACAAGCTGACTATTAGTAGTAACATGAATCGGCGAAATACTCGGATCTTCCAACCGCCGCAACAGGATATTTTTAGCACTCACCGCAAGTGCATTCATGCATGTATCAACCGTTGAAAGTGACGGCGTAAGCGACGCAGAGAAATTCTCCCCACCAATACCCATAAGCAAACAGTCCTCCGGCAACTTTAAACCAAGCGATTGCAAACCAATCATAGCAGTACGAGCAAATTTATCTGATTTACAAACAATCGCATCAGGCTTGTGCTTACGAAACATCTCAGCCACCCAATCTGCCGAAAACTCATGATTATCCGGCATCCATGCAAGCGCGGGCTCAGCATTCATGCCTCTATGCGCGTGCGCCTCACGAAAACCAAGATGCCGATCAAGAACCCCCGGTGCCTGCGCACTATTGCCAATAAATGCGATACGTTTCGCGCCGCGTTGAATAACATGCTGCGTGGCAAGATATCCCATCGCACGGTGATCCGGCGTAACCAAATCATATGTACTTCGCAATGGTGGCGAGACAATATCACGGTCAACAAGCACTACGAAAACGCCTGCTCTACGAAACGTATCAATGATTTTCTGATTGATACTGTCCTGCGGCGGCTGCAATTCCATAGGAACAAAAAGCGCCCCCTTAATACCCTGGGAAATCAGTGACTCTGCAGCTTCAATTGCACACCCATCAGAGATTCCGGTGGAATAAGCAATAAGCCCTTTACGATCAGCTTGAAGCTGCAATGAAAGATTAAGCTGAAACTGTACTAACTGACAATCCGCATCCGTCTCAACCGTAAGCTCGCTCAACAAACCAAAGAGATGGCGATTGGCTGAATGAAGATTCTCTGCAGCAAAATGTCCGGACCCGCGTTTACTTTGAATGAGTCCCTCATCACGAAGTTGACTGAGCGCCCGAACAACAGTTGAACGCGACACGCCAAAGTTCCTACTGAGCTGATACTCACTAGGCAACTTTGCTCCAGCCCCGATCGTGCCATCAACTAATTTCTGACGAAGCTCACTACAGATAGAAAGTTTCTTCGCAAAAGAGGATTCAGCACCGAACGTGGTATTCATGTCTTAATCCATTTCATATCCAAATCATGCTCGAAGTAATGCAAGCTGCATGGCTTTACAGCCACTATCATATGTTTGATATAAATTTGAAACAAGTATTTACTGCCAACCCCCAAAAATTGACTCGAATTTAATGGTTTAATGCTTTATTATTATCAAATAAGGGTTAATTTATGGCCTGTTCACTTGTTCTAGATCGCATCGCAGACGAAACACCCGTCCAAAGTATGATATCAATAATGATCAAGTTTGAGACAAGATTGCATCTTAATTTTGCCATCCATGAGAGGAACAGAAAGTATGATCAAAACAGCTACAACTAGTCTGAGTGCATTAGCCGTATTGGCCGCTGCCAATAGCATATGGGTCGGCACCGCAAACGCTGATCTATTAGCTTACGAAGGATTCGATTACGAACGTGTACAGTATCGAACTGATACAGCCAAAAGTACGGAAGCTGAGCAAATGGGCGGTATTGCAGGATTGAATGGCGGCATAGGCTTCGCAGGTGCTTGGCGAACCGACAGCACATGGGACAACGGCATTGCAACAGCAGGAACCGACTACCCTACCCCAGGCCTTCCAACAGATGCCAGGACATCGCCAGCCAGCTACACAGACAGCCAGTCAAAAACACTTGAGCAACAAGGCAATGCCTTACGCACAGGGTTCGCCAACTATACACGTAGCCACAGAACACTAAACGAAGAACTTGGTGCCGCCGGTACTGAAGTATGGATCAGTTTTATCGCCCAAGCATTCGGTGATCGAGGATCGCGGTACTCATTCGTCTCATTCGGTAAAGGCGGCGACGGCGAAGCGGGATCACCTGGTGGCAACCTACGAATGGGTATGGATTCATCAGCCAGCACCAAATGGAATGTACAACAAGAAGGTCACGGATCTGCAGAAGGAACGATTGATTCTGGATCTATAGTCATGTATCTGGCACGCATTCAATTCAATGATTTCGATCCATTTAACCCATCAGGCGGCAAAGATAAGATTGATGTTTGGTTTAATCCAGACTTGGAAAATGCACCTGTCGGCAACGGTGATCTATCTTTTGATCTTGAAGATGATCTGAAAATTGACTCCATTACAGTCTGGTCGCGGTATAGCACAGATTTTGACGAAATCCGCATTGGCACAACGTTTGACGATGTGACACCTGTAGCTGTACCGGAAGCAAGCGCCGCCAGCTTGCTAATTGGCTTTGGAACTATTCTTGGTTTGCGGCGCAAACATTAATGTACCCTTTGTTCCCAGATGGTTTCGCGGCTATCCGGGAATATTCTTTATAAATGCAACAGGATTCTAAAGATGAGCAACAAAAAAGCACATGCCTTTACCCTGATTGAACTCCTTGTAGTCATATCAATTATTGCATTGTTAATTTCTATTCTTCTGCCAGCACTAAACTCTGCACGACATGTAGCTCGGCTCACACAGTGCTCGTCAAATCTAAGACAGGTAGGAATTGCTACTTTTTCAGCAGCAACCGACCAAAATGGGAAATACATTGATAGATCCGGCTTGCTTGAAGCGCACGCACTAAGCGATCGTGGCCGTGGCTTTGATATACGCAAACAATACGAAGCTTACATGAATCTTGAATTCTTCAGCTGCCCTTTATCACCCGGCCCAATCGGGTCATATCTCGAAACAACCTCACCCAAAATCTTATCTTCATACTCTTTATGGTTTGGCCTTGACCGCCGTTTTGAATCCGGCACAGTTTTGATTGAACAAGGTGTGGATACGATTGACAAAACGAAGTGGGTACAAAAAAGCCCGAGTGGCAAACGTACCTTTGATATCCTTGCTGCGGATTTTGATCGCTATCGTCCCAATGCTGGCGGTTTCGTCTATACCTCGCATAACACAGAAGGCGGCATGGAAGAAGCACTTTACGACAACAACCCCAACTATCACGGCAGCTATTATGTCAAACGCGGAAATACACGCGGCAAAGTAGATAACAATTATCTGCGCACTGATGGATCTGTATTTCGATTAGGTCATCTGCTTTTTGCAGATGAACGAGTTTTGATGCTGCTGGGTGATGGTGGGCTGAACAGCGAGTTACCCGTCAATCAATATTACCTCCCGGGTGAGTTTGAAGAGTAATCCAATAGTGATTGCTGCTTGGTGAGTTCTTTATTCAAGAAAAGATGGATCACGTAAATGACGCTTGTTGATATTTTGATTGTCGCGGCATATATTCTCGCGTCGATACTCATCGGCATTTGGTTTTCAAAAAAGGCGGGGCAATCCAAGGACGCTTTCTTTCTTGCGGGACGCTCAGCACCGTGGTGGTTGATTGGTGTGTCAATGGCAGCCACCAATTTTTCGGTGGACACGCCGATTGCCATTGTGGAAACCGTTTACAGCGAAGGAATCGCGGGTGTCTGGTTTGTGTGGGCAGGATTGATCTCGGTGTCGTTGGTGTCGTTTGTATTTGCACGCCTCTGGCGACGAAGCGGTGTCATGACGGATGTTGAACTGACTGAATTGCGTTACGACGGGCAATCTGCCGCTGTGCTCCGTGTACTTAAAGGTCTATATTTTGGGGCGATCTTCAACATCTTCATTGTTGGCTGGGTCTTCCTGGCAATGTACAAGATGATTCAAGGACTCACACCATTCAATCCTATCTGGATACTTGGATTCCTAGCCGCGGTAGCTCTTTTCTATTCCGCTTCAGGTGGTTTTTACAGTGTCTTGGTGACAGACATGATGCAGTATGTTATCGCGCTGCTTGGGAGTATTTTTCTTGCGGCTGCAGCCTTGTATGAAGTGGGAGGCATCACCACACTGGTTACTAAATTAAATGAACGGACCACCGGAACCACAGACACCACAAGCTTCTTGCCTACCTTTGGTGAAGATGGAACCATGCCATTTGTCGTACTAGGCACATACTTAACGGTGCAATGGTGGGCGAATAAGTATGCAGACGGAGGAGGAAAACACATTCAACGAATGCTGTCAGCTCGCAGCGAGCGTGATGCAGTCGGCGGAAGTTTTTTGTACGCCATATTGAATTACACATTACAGATTTGGCCGTGGATTTTGGTCGCGTTGTGCTCAATGGTACTACTTGATCCATCAGAACAAAGTGATTCAATGCAGGTGTATTCAAAAACAATGACAAAAGTCCTGCCAATTGGGCTTCTTGGGTTGTGCGTTACAGGTTTGGTAGGCGCATTCATGTCAACAATCGACACCCACCTACACTTAGGTGCATCGTATCTGGTGAATGATATTTATAGGCGTTTTCTTGTGAAAGGTGCGGATGACAAGCACTACGTCGCGGCATCGCGCGTAGCAATGGGACTCATTTTAATAATGAGTATCGGCCTGAGTATTAGTATGGATAGTGTTGTTGGCGCATGGAAATTTCTTCTAACATTTGCTGGTGGCGCAGGTGCGACGTGGATCATTCGTTGGTTCTGGTGGCGAGCAAATGCGTGGACAGAGTTTTCAGGGATGCTCGCGTCTGGCATATGCGCCACCGCCTTACAGGCGATATTTCCGGATTGGCATTACACAAGCCGCCTGCTTGTAACAGTGGCCGTCAGCACGCTTACGTGGCTAATAGTAACGCTGTTAACACCTCCTACCAGTGACGAACAATTGGTTGTATTTGCAAAACGTGTACGTCCAGGAAGAATGGGATGGGGACGAATTTATGATTTAGCGGGAATCGATCGAACGAAAGATATCGGTGTACTCGGCCGCAACCTCATGTCGGTTCTTTTAGGGATCACATTCCTGCTTGGACTATGTTTTTCAATCGGACAGCTCATCTTCGGAGAGGTTTTTTCCAGTTTAGTACTCGCGATGATCGCACTTGTTGCGGGATTGGTTTTATATCGATTGGAACAAAACCGTGTAAGCATTGAAATAACGACAAAGGATCATGAGCCATCGACGCTCGAAAAAATGCAGGAGCAGATTTGATGACGAACGTATTGAATAGAACCCGCAGAATAGTTTTTTTATTGATGGGTTTCGCCATGCTTGGCTCCCTTATGTTAGACAACCCCGTTATGGCAGAAGATGAACATATAGGCCGTATTAAACTGCGCATTATGTGTTTCAACATCCATCATGGCGAAGGAACAGACGGCGAACTTGACTTGGATCGAATTGCAGAAGTGATCAAAGCAAACGAACCTGATGTAGTCATGCTTCAGGAAGTAGACAGCCGCACCACACGTAGTGGCGGCGAAGACCAAGTTGCCGTTCTGGCGGAATTAACTGGCATGCATGGCATCTTTGGGCCGGCGATTTCGTATGATAACGGACAATATGGCAACGCGATTCTATCACGATTCCCAATCAATTCTCATCGAAACTACAAACTGCCACGCCCAAACAAAAAAGAACAAAGAGCGGTACTCACGATTCGCGTAAAACTAGCAAAAGGGACTTATGTTCGCTTTGGCTCAACTCATCTTCAACATACTCACCTTGAAAGCCGTGTAAAGCAGGCAAAGTGGATCAATGAGCGATTAGTCAAGAATGATGAAGCATTCATTCTCTCAGGCGATTTCAATGCTGAGCCGGGCGACCAAGCGATCAATTTGCTTGACAAAATGTGGAATCGTGTTGGCGAACAAGATGATCTTGCAACATTTCCTGCCGGGCAACCACAGAAAACAATCGACCATGTGTATCTTCGAAACACCTCAACAGTATCCCCAATCAAAGCATGGGTAGTTGATAGCGGTAAAGCCTCAGATCACCGGCCATTGATGGTTGAACTCGATCTCAAAATAAAGCGTAAAGAGCAATAAACTTTTGTCGCCAACAACACAATGTTGTTCACAATTAAGATTCTGCTTCAAGTTTAGAAGCTTGGCTGTCGGCAACAAACCTTGACAACCGTGACGTCCTATGGACAATGAGTTTACTAAATTCCTATTCGTGGGGCTTCAGATGGGGCAAATCCGCCATACAAAGCAAAAACCGCCAGACCTTAGCCAAACGGAGTATGTCAATGTGCCTGCACATATACGCCGCAAAAGAATACTGAATCATTCACTACTTGCAGTAGCATTGGGCACTATGATTTCGTTGGCAGTTCTCTCCATGCAACCAGAACGAATTGATAGTGAAAACGGCCCCAAGCAAACGAACCGTTCGCAAGTTGAAAAATCTACATCATTTTCACTCACCTCCCACACCAAACTCCACACCAGCTTTGAGATCCAGCCTAAAACGCTAAACGAACTACTCAGTCTGTCCAAAAAAGAACTAGACAAAGTAGACATTGCTCGCATGAACCTGCTCTGCGCAAGCGAGTTGCCAGCAACTCAAAACTTGGACATTCAGTACGCTCTAAAAACTCTAGATGAATGGGCAAAGCGAGTTGCGATTGAAACGGACCGTCATCTCTATCGTGTGTCTGACCCTCTTTTTGCTCAACATTACGGCAACAGTGAAGCTCAGTACCGAGCAGAGATGCTTGCCCAAGTACTCTACGAAGACCTAAATATCAAATATAACCCAAAAGCGATTAGCAGTTTTAGTTTTACCGATCCATCCGTTGCTTTCATCCATGGCATGATCCCTGTCTCAGGAAATACAACCGCAAATACACCGGGTGGAACATGTGTTTCTATACCAATACTTTACGTCGCAGTTGGCAGACGCCTTGGCTACCCGCTCAAGCTCGTGACAACTGAATCGCACATCTTCGTTCGTTGGGATAGTGAGAACACGGATTGGTATGTAAACTCCAGGTTTCGGGAGCTGAAGCAGGAACGATTCAACATCGAAACAACTAATGGTTTTAACCGTTACAATGATGACTACTACCGTATATGGCCAAAGAAATTGACTACTAAAGAAATTGAAGCAAATGGTTATCTGAAATCTCTTGATTCTGCCGAAGAGTTTGCTCAGTTCATGGCTGCACGTGGCCACCATGCAATGGATGTAGGACAGTACGCTTTTGCCGCCCGCTGTTATGAAAACGCGTTTCGTTATGACAACCACAGGCCATGCTTTAGCACGTGGTTCGTGAATACCGCCCAGTTATGTAGCTACAAATCAGAAACGCCAGCACTGCAACAGATCATGTTGACAAGTGCCATGCCACAAAAGAAAACAAAGCCGCATATGCCAATTGGTCCAAATGGGCAAAAGATGCCAAACCCGGGAAAGGCTCTGATACAACAGATCAATACCTCCAGCTTATACGACAACAAACGAACGTTAATTTTGCAAAACAAAGCCTTCCGTGTACAACCGCATCGACAACCAAATCCCACCCACTTAAACCAGCAATTACAACTTCCGAGATAGGGTGAATAAAATATGTCGCGTTTAAAATCTACTCTGCCAGTGCTCATGGCAAGACGATCATGTTTTTCAATGTAATCAAGGACAAGAGAGATTGCTGGTTTGTTGCAAGAGATTCGGGGCAACGGATAGGCGCGCCGCGAAACCTACTTCCAGTGCCTGCCATTGTCCTTGACGTTGGTGAATGTCATGCGAGCGGCTATAACCCTTGCTATGATTGCAAATTTTTATAAATGTTTGAAAGTGGGCTTTATCTATTTTTCGTCTTATCAGATTCTATAACGACAATATGTTTATAGTAATACTATGAAATAAATTCGTAACAACATGCTAAAACTAAATAGAAAAACCAGAATCATTTCGCTTGTATTAATCTTTGTTATTGTTTGTACAGCCTTCTATGTAACATTTTTTCTCCTGATAGAGCAAACTCAAATCAATATATTCAAAATCGACAAGATAAAGCACATGACTTAGCTGAAACACTTGAAGGAATGTATACACTATGGCATGTTTTAGATCCGGACCACATAGACAGTAATTCGACTAGTACAGATGATCGAATTGCAGCACTATATGCGATTTATGGATCGCCTTTCTATACAGCTCTTTACCCCATCGCAGCAAACTCTTCGGCAAATGATCCAGATGTTAAAGTTCGCAAACTTGCATTTAAAACGCTGACCTACGGCTATCGCGAGGCATTCCAAGGTTCATTGTGGAACATCGCTACACACTCAGCGAAGAAACAGACCAAGAACTCTGAAGAAAAAAGATAGACACCTTACTACGAATCACCGGCTTAGAATTGTCCAAGAAAAATAGTGAACTTACTCGTGAGGAAATTGAAATTCTTGAAAAGAATCTTGTCAATAGAATCAATGAAATGTTCTCAGGCAACGAATAAAGAATTCCGTAGCAACTAGCTGCATATTTGTACAAATACTTACATACAGCCATTTCTGGAAGAAAGTGTCACCAACCTGAGTCACAAGGCCATACCACAAGCAAGTACACTCCTGGGGGGCAGACGTAAACGGTGTTCTCCATACTTGCCTCAAAAAGTTGGTTACTACGTTTTTACTATAATGCAGGACTAGAAGAGATTTTACAAAAATGCGGATGAGAGGGCTCGAACCTCTGACCTTCGGTTCCGGAAACCGGCGCTCTATCCAACTGAGCTACACCCGCAATCGAGCAAATCATACCGCGCGTCACGTGACACTATCAACTTTGTATCTATTTGGACGGATTCACTAGCGCCAGCTGCCCCGTTCTCACACTTAATCGCTCTGCCTCTGAAATTAACATCGTGTTTGCGGCTTGTAACATCGTCACACGTACCGGCTTCTTTTTAGATTGTATGCACTCAATCATATACGCGATCTCGCCGTCATACCCCATATCATTCGACATTTCTAAAACATGCGGCTCTGCCCCCTGCTCTACCAACCGAATATTATTCCCATCTGCAATGTCAAAGTAAGCCACTGCCTTCTCAAACGTCACAGTAAACGTCATCACGAATGGACAATTATCTATAGGCCACCAACCACCTTCTGCAACCACTAACGGTATTTCATCATAAATATACTGCGTAATGACATGATCAACTTCATTGGTCCTTGAGCAGTAGCCTTGCGAATAAACTGCTTTTGGCATACCAAAACAGTGATGGATAAAATCTGTATCGTGAATATGAATATCCAATAACCCACCTCCATTCAAATCGCCATTTTCATAGAAGGCTCCAGCAGGTTGTTGACCAAGTCTTCGAAAATTAGCTGACAAAACTTTGCCGTATGTTCCATTGTCGATTGCATTCTTGAGCCAATCCCAACCCGGCCAGAACCGCATACACATCGCTGGCATGATCACTTGATTGCTCTGCTCAGATAAACGCACCATTTCAAACGCATCCGTACTTGTCCTTGCCAATGGTTTCTCTATCAAAACATGCTTGCCAGCCTGAACCGCAGCTTCCATAAACAGTTTGTGCAATGGCGTCGGCAAACATATATCCACCAAATCGATCTCAGTATCTTCGATCAGATCCATTGCGTTGGTATATTTTTTTACCGAAGTGTAATCAAAACCCCCTTTGGCCAAACCATCCAGGTTGCCCTCGGCCAGTGATTCACCTGACAAGCGTTTAGAGTCCTGATCCGCAATCGCAGCTACAACCACATCGTCGCGTTTGCTGTACGCTTCGAGATGAGTCAAACCCATCATGCCCAAACCAATAACGCCTACCTTGACCATATCCTGGCACCTCTAAGTTTTCATAATTATCACATACCGCTGATGTGCTGTAAGGATATAAAGGAGATCGGTGCCAGACAAGCTATAAAATCATTATTAGAAAGGTTCTCGCCGCAAGAAATGCGTCATGATGATACCCACATACAATCTAATATCCACCACTCATGCAAAACAGGTCGGTATACACCGATATCAAATACTACAGATAATTCGGCCCCGATCGATTTGATGAAATACTCTCGAATATTTTAGCTACAATTGCCGTCCAACCTGTCTGGTGTGACGCCCCAAGCCCTCTCCCAGAATCACCATGGAAATACTCATGGAAAAGTACGAGATGATCAAAACCTTCTGCTTGTTGATATGGTGTATCGTGTCCATGGCATGGCCTAATACCGTGTTGATTTTTAAGAAACAAGGAAGCTAGCCGCTTCTCAAGCTCAATCGCAACCTCACCAAGCGTCATCATCTGTCCAGATCCTGTTGGGCATTCAACGAGAAAATCATCGCCATAATAGAAATCATACCGTTGAAGTGACTCGATAATCAGATAGTTCAACGGAAACCAGATCGGGCCACGCCAATTCGAATTTCCGCCAAACATACTCGATCGTGATTCGCCAGGCTCATAATCAACACGATAATCGTGATTCTTGAGTTTTAAATGAAATGGGTTTTTTCGATGTATCTTTGACATTGATCGAATACCATAAGGTGACAAAAACTCTTCTGGATCTAATAAATACTTGAGCATACTTTCCATACGTTCACGAGGTGGAATAGCTAACAGATATTTCACTGCACCTGTTGTTGCATCTGCTTTCCTAATAATATGGCGAGACAAATCAGGACGATTGTCCATAAACCACCGCATGCGTTTTTCGAAGCCTTTGGTTTTCTGTATCACCACATCATCAATCACCAACACCGCAAACAGGGGAATCAAACCAACCAAAGACCGAATACGCATCGGCTGCGGCTTGCCATCAACTAGCAACTGATCGTAATAAAATCCATCTTGATCATCCCATAGTCCTGTGCCCCCGAAGTTATTAATCGCGTCGATGATTGCACAAAAATGCTCGAAGAATTTTGAAGCCAAATCTTCATACGCAACATCATTATGTGCCAATTCCAAACCCATCCCCAACATCACTGCAGCATAGAACGCCATCCAAGCAGTACCATCCGCTTGGTTTAACTTCTCTCCTTGCGGCAAAGGCCTTGAACGATCAAACACACCGATGTTATCCAATCCAAGAAAGCCACCCGTAAACAGATTATCCCCCATCGGATCCTTACGATTGACCCACCATGTAAAATTCATCAAAAGTTTTTGAAAAGTTCTCGCCAAAAAGGCACGATCACGGCTACCCTTTGCGCCTGTCATTTTATAAACACGCCAACATGCCCAAGCATGTACCGGGGGATTCACATCATTGAATGCGAATTCATAAGCAGGGATCTGACCATTTGGGTGCATATACCATTCACGCAACATTAACTCGAGCTGACGTTTTGCAAAATGTGGGTCTATCTTTGCAAACGGAATCATGTGAAACGCAAGATCCCAAGCTGCAAACCATGGATATTCCCATTTGTCAGGCATCGACAGCACATCGCGGCTAAACACATGTGTCCAATCTCGGTTCCGTGTATCCTCTTCACGCTCCTCAGGTGGGCCAGGCATATTTGGATCACCCTGCAGCCAATCACGTACCACATAATGGTAAAACTGTTTTGTCCACAATAAACCTGCATATGATTGGCGCATCACCTCCGCTTCCTCGCTTGTGATGGCACCTGGAATAATAACACGATAAAAATCATCGCATTCTTGCTTTCGTTGCTTAAATACACCTTCAAAATCAGAACCTAAAGCTTGTTTTGGCTTTTCATCTTCCGCATATAATCGCAGCTTCAAGACGACTTCTTCGTGTGCAGGTACCTGCAACTGATACCAAGCTGCCGCTTTTGTACCTTGGCGTTGCGGGTTTACTGCTTCTCGTTGATCGTTAACCACGTAATCATTGATCCCATCCTTAACATACCGAGAAGCATTAGGCGTATCGAACAAACGCTGTGTGTTTGTTTCATTGTCCGTGAAGAGCAACTCGGGCTTGTTGCCATATGAATCTAGCCCTATCTCAAAGTACATTCGTCCTAATGTTTCATGATCCATCTGAATCATGCTAGGGCTGATTGCCTTCATCTGCGGTCGAAGCGTACAACCTTCGTGTGTGCAACCCCACACCCACGTATTCCGGAACCAGATTTGTGGGAGTAAATGCAGTGGTGCATCCTCATCACTGTGGTTCTTTACCGTAATACGAATCAGTGTGTCATTAGGAGATTTTTTTGCGTATTCTGCAAAGACGTCAAAGTAATGATTATTGTCAAATATCCCTGTATCGGTCAATTCATATTCAAGCATCGTCTTGTCGCGACGCGCATTTTCACTGACTAAATCATCATACGGAAATGCAGTTTGCGGATACTTATACAACCCCTTGGCATAAGTATGCGTTGGCATCGCATCAAGGTAATAATAAAGTTCCTTAACATCTTCCCCGTGATTACCTTCATTGCCACCCAGACCAAACAAGCGTTCCTTCAGGATGGGATCCTTCTCGTTCCACATCGCGAGCCCAAAACACAAACGACATTCGCGGTCACACCAGCCAAGAATCCCATCTTCCCCCCAGCGATATGCCCGGCTGCGTGCATCGTCATGCGTCAAATAGTCCCAGACGTTCCCATCCGCAGAATAATCCTCACGTACCGTCCCCCACTGCCGTTCCGCAAGATAAGTCCCCCACCGCTTCCAGTTCTTTAGGCGCGTTTCATCTTCCTTGAGTCGTTGGAACTCGGCATTATTGCCATTCGGCATCGGCTTCTCCGTGTTGGCGTACCTTCACAAGTGAAATCGGCATAATCACCTATTTGATGACAGTTTCCAATAAAAGAGGCATTTTGAACCCTGCCATAGGTATCCATGGAACACGCTCGTAGACGGAATGATTCCAACTTATCGCGATGCACATTGTTTGTATCTTTCATCAGTCCCTCTAAAATCCCTTCATGCACCCCAAAGGCAAAATCTCTAAAGCAACGTGTTTATCGCTCTATCAGGCAGCGGTTCAGCATCCTGAAGCGGAAGCGGCCTTCCTTGAGCGTGCCTATATGCACTACTTTTGTGATACTCGGCCGACACTTTTGCGGGAAGATTTTGCCGGCACATGCGCTATTTCTACCGCGTGGGTTATGCTCGATGAAGACAACCGCGCTCTTGCCGTTGAGATTGATGAGCCCACCGCAGTCTGGGCTGACAAACAAATATGTCATTCACTTGGCGAACGCACAGAGGATGTCATTATTCTGCTTGACGATGTGATGAATATTTCTGAGCCTAAGGTAGATATCGTTGCTTCTTTGAATTTTTCAACATTGATCTATCACACGCGACAAGGCATGCTGACATATCTCACACATGCACGGCAATGCTTAACCGATCAGGGGATTGTTGTGCTTGATCTCTTCGGTGGCAAAGGCGCAACCCAAATCCAACAGCAAAGTCGCCGCTTCACATGGCATGCAGATCACAATCATGAAATCGACGCAATGTACATCTGGGATCAGAAGTGCTATGACCCGTCTAATCAGCGCATAGACTGTCGCATTCATTTCAAGTTAGACGACGAACGTGAAATTGAGAACGCATTTATCTATGACTGGCGACTATGGTCACTCCAAGCATTACAGGAGTTGATCCTTGAAGCCGGCTTTGCATCGTCCGAAGTCTGGTGCGACACATACGATCCAGAAAGCCAACAATCCGACGGCCACTACCAACCCGCAACTGTCTATCCGACCCGTGAGGATTGGGTCGCCTACCTCGTGGCGATAAAACGGTAGCCACCCTAGCTTTCCCATTCCCGCGCGGCCCTATCCCACTACAACAAGGGACTTACCACACCACCAGATGAACATGGTTCAAATCCCGCTGCCCTAACTGCTTTATTACCAGCAAGATGCACATTACAGTTTACCACACTCCCCATGATCGCAAGCGATCGAAATAGCCTTTTGACATTATGTAAAATCTTGACCAAACCCCTGTCATTTCGTAACTTAATGTTCCTTCCCTTGTGACACAACCCCGCGCTAATCCGCCACCATAGCTGCTTTGAGAGGGCAAGAACGTGCTGATTTTGATCATTGCCAGTGGGCCCGATAAGGGGCAACTTCATCGCCTGAGCCAATCCAACTCAGCTGAGATTGGTCGCGAAAGCCGCCAGATCAAAGTGCATGATGCCAAAGCATCTCGCCGCCATGCCAAGATTTATTTCGAAGACGGCACATGGCACATCACCGACCTCGGCTCACGGCACGGCACACTCGTCAACAAAGAATCCATCCACGGCCACTGCCCTCTCCACTCTGGCGACCGTATCCAGATTGGCAAAACCGTTTTCGTCCTTGCCGAACTCGCTGGGAACGTCAGTGACGATTCTGCAGCACATATGCTTAGTACCGCACAGACTGCCGCAACCGCCGGCATCGACGCCGAACAATTCGCTGATATTCAGAACAATCTCAAAAGTATCGAATCACGCCTTGAATTTACTACCACCGCCACACCACAAAAATCTAAACGTGCCTCCCTCCTCACTGCCGCTGCGATTGTGCTTCTTGGCTCGCTCGTTGGTTTGAACATATATCAGTTCATGCAAACTCAACAAGCTGATGACAATCTCAGTGATCAGATTTCAAAATTGCAAACCACAACGACCGCCTCACTCGAAAAGAGCGATGAGCTTATCAGCTTTGCTACAAAACTTGATGCTAAGGATGATGCCCTCGCACCGCTGCTGAATAAGGTTTTGGCGGCAGTCAATGATCCGCAAAAAAACGAACAACTCATCGAACAGGTTCGGCTCGCACTGTCTGAACAAACCGAAGCGACTGGTCCGATGCTCGATAAACTTGCAGTTCAAATCATTGATCGTGTCGAAGATATGTCGGATTATGACGACGCACTCGCGGCTATTCATGATGAGATCCTCAGCAACCGCGAGATGATGAAAGCCAGCCAAACCCAACTCGCCAAACTCGAAACCACGCTGCAAGGTGTCGGTGAATTTCCTTCACTCGATCTTGCCAACAAACTGCAAACCGTGCTGAGTTCGCTGGCGGACTCGCCACTGCTCGAACAGATCAGCACACAAAATACCGAACGATCCCAGCGTATGACGGATGCGATCGTCTCCGCCATGCAGTCCAACGAGCAAACTCAAACCTTGGTCAAGCAAGTCCTCTCGCAATTGGACGCAAAACCTGTCCAATCGCAGCTTGCCTCAGCACTTGACCAACTTGCTGCGTTACGTGAGTCGATCGATGCGCAGCCAAACCGCCTTGAATCACTCATCAAGCAGATGCAATCTCAAAACAGTGTGGTCGATGTCGATCAGGTTTACGCCGCGGTGAATCAGATCCGCAAAAACCTACCGCAAGATTTATCGACAAAACTTGACCACGTGATGGAGCAACTCGAATCACAGCCCTCGACTGAACAACTTGCTGCCGCTGTGTCAGCCACCACTAAAGCCACACCAAGAGAAATGGAATCGCTGCTCGCTCAGCTTAACCGCAAACTAGATCAGCAGCTCAGCACCGATCAACTCGCTGCCACATTCCGACAAATCCTCGCTTCTAATACATCATCCTCACCTGTGCTTGAACAACTCGCAGCCAAGCTCGAAGCTCAGCCATCTTTCGATCAACTTACGGCTATGATGCAAAATGCACTTGAAGCACAAACACAAAAATTTAGCCGTACAATTAACTTATCGATGGCGAGTTCAACCGATCAATCACTTTCAGCAGAGAAGATCACCCAACTCATCGACACGGCACTGGCCCAACAGACTGCTGCGTTAAGCCCACGCATTGATAAACTCGCCACCGCACTTGATCAACAAATGACCGCCGACGATTTGCTCGCCGCCATTGATAATGTGCAAAGCGAACACGATCTCAAATTAGCAGAGAAGATCGATGCTCTCCAAAGCATGATCAATCAGGTTTCTGACAAGAGCGAACTGGCCTCATCAGATCAAAACAAAACGTTGGATATTACCGCTCAAATGTTGGATGAAGTACTGGCTGAATTACAGAACCGTGAGCCAATCGAAGCACTTCGCCGCGATATACGGAGTATTGCAGCCAACACCGACACGACTCCCACCAACGCTACACTCAACGAAATCCTTGCGCTACTGCAGAACAAAACTGAAAAGGCAGGCCAACCCACTGACACAGCCGTCCTCGCGACCATCCTCGATCAATTACAAAAACAAAGCGAAACCACCGATCAAGCTTTGCGTGAAACCATCCGCTCTGAAATCCGGTCCGGCCTATCCCAAACACGGTTCGCACTGCAACTGGTCGAACAACCAACTCTTGCAGCAAATACCCAACAAACCAAGCCTATCGCCGCACCACGGAGCAATATTCGTTCCAGTAAACCCATCGCGACTACAGCAGCCAACGATACTGAAACTGAGAAGCTAACTAAAACCCAGCTCGCTTATAAAAATGCCTTTGAAACTGGCAAGTCCGTGCAGCTCGGTGCCGGTTTGGTGAACCCCAAAACTGGCACGGTCTCCAAAGGCCGCACGCTCAATCCGATGGCAGCACGTAAAGCCGGCATCACCAACTGGCGGGACTGGTATCTCATGGACGACTTCACCCAACGCATGCAAACCCGCAAAAAAGTCATGGAACGCCTCAACGACAAACAATCCAGTATCATCCGTATGCCCGAAGGTACGCGTTCGGCTGCATCGCCTGAAGGATAAACCTTCCATCTCTCACAGCATCAACCAACATATCAAGCGGCTAATCTTAGCCGCTTTTTTTCATGACCGTTCATACTGCAATTCAAGACGTTTCATCACCAACAATATATCTTCTGGCAATGGTGCTTCAGCGTACGCTTCACACACACACAACTCCGCCGCGTGCAGCATTGGTCGATCAACTACAAACTTATCGCCATCTTGTGCAACCACTTCTGCTTCACCCCCATACATCACATCTCCCAAGAGCGGCCACCCCGCATGCGCCAACATCACACGGATCTGATGCAGAAACCCTGTCCCAAGCTGCACACTTAAAAACGCATAACCATCCACCTGATCGATAACTCGCCATGTCAGATCGCACAGCCGTGCATCTTGATCTTGCTTCCCCATGTCACGATTCAACACCGATACCTTCGCCGGCCGATGCTGAGTGATCTTCAACCATTCACATCGCTCCCCCACTCCACTCGGCCTGCCCTTCACTACTGCAACATACTGTTTCTTGGTTTGATGTTCCGTAAAAGCTTTCCGCGCTTGTTCCCACACCCCTTGTTTTATCGCCACATACATTGCTCCCGATGTTGTCACATCTAATCGATGCACCACACCACTGCGCAAGCCGCCCTCCCCGACTCCCTGCACCTGTGGATACGCACCAGCCACCGCATTCAAAACTGTCCCCGCTTCATCAAGTTGCAAAGGATGCACCGGCATGCCCGCGGGCTTATTCACGATCACATACCCATCACCTTGGACAATCAATATCCTCGAGAGTGCGCCTGGTTCAGCTGTGACCCGTTCTTCCATCGCAGCGCCCTTACCGCCAAGATACCGCATCTCCACACACACCTCATCACCTACCGCCAACATCGTCCCCTTATTCCTCAACTTCATTTGCCTACCCGCATGCCAAACTGCTCCAGCTTCCAACAGCCGTTTTACCTGCCCGCGGCTCAGCCCAATCGCACCGGCCAACACAAGATCGAGCCGCTCACTCTCCACAACCCGGATCACACGCTGCGAACTTTTTGCCCCAACCTGAATCTCCCTCAACTTATCAGCATCTTGAATGTCCTCTTCACGCATGATTACTCTCTTGCATAAACATCAATTTAACTCACAAAATCGCTTGTTTTACGATCTACTTATCGGACCCATCTCGACTCGTCGAAGCGCATAATGCATATAACCCACAACACTGCCCAATTCCCACCGCTTAGATTATCATAACCGTCATGTCATTCATGTGGATATGTCGATATTCGCTCCGGTGGCGCATGGTCCTTGGGAATATACCTGATACCCCGTACGTTCGCTCACACCAATGATGATTAAGACCACAAGCCAATTCTAGAACAGACGCAGGGAACAGCATTTGGCGGGAAAAACAGACATCAACACTAATCCGGAACAATCCCACGTGGCTGCTCTTTCAGAGCCAACCGCATCAATGTCCATTGCATCGCGCACAGTGCTCGGCATTATATTGATGCTCGGTGCCTTTGCGGTAACTTTCGATGCTTGGGCGGATATCTTCAAGATTGCACAAGCCGACGAAGAAGCATCCCATATCTTCTTGGTCCCGATCATTGTCGCTTGGCTCATCCATGCCCGCAAAGATCAGCTTTCCAAATGCAAGCTCACTATCAGCCCGCTTGGACCACTCATCATCGCAGTTGGCTGGGCAATCTCGACCTATGGCTTCAACTTTGCCGTCCAATCCTTCCTACACCTCGGCGCTATCCTCGTCGTCACCGGCGCGTTCGTCACCGTAACTGGATGGGATTTTATCCGCCGCTTCTGGCCCGCCTTTGTCGTCCTCGGCTTCCTCGTCCCTGTACCCGGCCTCATCCGACTCGAATTCTCACTCCCTATGCAATCAATCACTGCCCTGCTCGCAACATTCCTCGCTGAAATCTTTGGCATGTTCATCGAACGTAATGGCAACGTCATGTCATACAACGGCGTCGATGTCGCCGTCGCCGAAGCATGCAACGGCATGCGTATGATCTTCGCTCTCATGCTCGTCTCATTCGCTTTTGCCTTCGGCACCTCACTCCGTACATGGGTCCGCATCCTTATCATCCTGATCAGTCCCGTCGTTGCCATCATCTGCAACGTCATCCGCCTCGTCCCCACCGTATATGTCTATGGCCAATATCCCGAGGATATCGCTGAAATCTTCCACGACTATACTGGCTGGTTTATGTTGCTGGTCGCGCTCGGTATGCTCTTCGGCCTCGTCCGAATTCTCGATTGGGTTCAACTGCCGGTCTACCCTGAAACTAAGAAAACCACGAAAAACAAAGCGTAAAATAACAAACGCTATCTCGTATGCAACAAAGGCATCATATGGCTAAACCTAGTCACATCAAAAACACACTGATCGTCATCATAGCGATCGCAGTACTCGTCGGTGTTGGCATCACTACTGCCATGCGCCCCAAGCCACAAGATGCATCTGCTTTTCACGCACTTGCAGGCCAAGCGGTCCTTTCACTCCCCAAACAGATCGGGGACTGGTCCAGTAAATCACAAGAGATCCCTGCCGCCGCAATTAAACTACTCAATACCAACGACATCATCTCGCGCACCTATGTCAATAACAAGACCGGCCTCTCTGCTGCACTCCTGCTAATCTACACCAAAGATGCACGCGATATGCTCGGGCACTATCCTCCTGTCTGCTATCCTGCCAATGGATACAAGCAAATCAGTGCCGCAAAAATCGATTGGCCTGCAGACAACCTCAACATGACCGGCATGGACTACACCTTCGTCATGCGACAAGGCAACACGAATGTTGGGAAAGTTAACGTTGCCAACTTCATCCTCCTCCCCTCTGGCCGCATCGTCAGGGATATGAACGAACTTGATAAAACCGCCGCAGACTACACCCGCCACTTCTATGGTGCCGCACAACTCCAACTTGTCACCGCACCACAAATCACGGACAAACAACGACAACAGATCTTCAATGAACTGATCGGTAGCAACGTCGACATCATCAACACGCTCATCCACGGCGTCTCCGATGATACTGAACAAACCACACCATCAGATACGGACAAAACGAAACCCAATCACCGCGAGACCCTTGGGGGATCCGCAGTCATACCAACAAGCTGAACCCATATCAGCAAGGATTTTCATCATGGCTTTGCACGCAACCGCTAAAAAACGTATCGCGATCGTCGTCACTATCACCGTTGCCATCTGCCTCGCACTCGCCGGCATCTGGCTCTACAGGCAAAATGAACGCCAGGATGACCTAGCTAAAGACCGACAGGAAGGCCTCGCCTTCTACGAACAAGGCGACTATCACCAAGCACTTGAACCACTTGAACGCTATGCGAGGCGTGACCGCACTGACATCCCAGCCATGTACAAACTGGTCGATGTGTATGAGAATGTCCCTTCTGCTGATGGCCGCAACATCGGCAATGCCATCTTCTTCCTCAAGCAAATCGTCAACCAAGATCCTGGCTATAAAGATTCTGCCGACAAGCTGCTCGGATACTATCTGCAATATCAACAAACTGATGAAGCGCTGATCCTTTCAGGCGACATGCTTGAACGCGATCCTAATAACATCGAAGCACTCCGCGCACAGGCGATCACACAAGCCCGCCTTCGTCACTTCGACAAAGCCCTCGAAGCCACCGACAAAATCATCGCATTGAAACCAGATGACTTCGAGATTGAGCTGCTGCGAATTAAGATTCAAAGCCAACTCGAAACGCCACCTGCAAAGATGATTGAAGAAGCCAACGCGCTTGCCGCCAAATTCCCCGATGACCCTCGCTACAACGTTATCCTCGCACTCGCCTATCAGAACGCGCAGGACAGCGATAAGGTCGATGAATACCTCACCAAAGCCATCGCCAACCCCGTTCCTGATGACAAGTACATCAACACACTCATCCAGTTCCTCGACACCAACAATCGCTTCAGCAACTCGCTTGAGGTGCTACAAAAGGTTTCGACCGAATCCGACAATCCACTCATCACCAGTGAACTCATCACACGTTACATGGAGCACGCACGCTATCAGGACGCTCTCAAACTCATCGGCGATATCGATCCGACCGACCCCTCAATCAGCTACCGCGTGATCATGTATCAGGTCATCGCCTATAACCTAACCAACCAACGAGATCTGGCACAAAAAGATATTGATGCACTCGAAGACCGCAAGAATGTTCCCGCTGCAACCACACTTGCGAAAGCACTTAGCGCCATCTTTGATCGTGAAAACCACGATCCTATTTTGATCATTAAGACGACTGAAGAAGCAATCAAGCTTCATCCACAGTTCGCATACCTCCACCTGTTCCTCGGTGATGCCTATGCAGAGACCGGCAATACTGAAAAGGCGACTGAAGAATGGCAAGCCGCAGCTCGATTGCGTTCGTCTTGGGCCCAACCTTTCATGCAACTCGCACTGCTTGAACTCAGAGAGAAAAATTTCAAAGAAGCGCAAGCCTATGCTACTGCCGCCGCCGCACGTGACAACAGTAATCCAAATATTGCAGGCACATGGGTACTTGCTTCTTCCGCCAACTTACAACCCGGTGACACCGCCGCCGCAGAACGAATCCTTGATGTCATTCAGCGACTTGAAAACAGAGGCGTGCAAGGTGGTCGTCTGATGGAGATGAAGCTTCGCTTACTTGAGAAAACAGGTGATACCGCTCAAGCTAAAACCATCATCACTGAAGCACTCGCAAAAGAAGATACCAAAGATCTCACCCAGCCAATCCTTCTCAGCATGGCTGAGCTTTCACGTGCTATGAAGCTCGATCTTACTGATCAGATCCTTGATAAGTATCAAACACTCTATGGCATGACCCCACAACTTGCACTCGCCAAAGCACACTTCCTTACCTCACAAGGTAAAACGGAAGAAGGGCTCAACCTCCTCAAACAATTAAAATCACAGTACCAAGACAAAGATCCCATCAATTGGGAAATCACATGGGCCACATACCTCTCAACGATCAATGATCCACAAGCCGTACAGGCATGGGAAATACTCGCCGAACAAAACCCCAAAAATGCATCTGTACAACAGCTCACCATCCGCGCACTCAGCAATACACCAGCAGCTTCTGCATCCGTTCAACAAGCACTCATGCGACTCGAATCCCTCACCGGCAACACCAACCCAAGTGTTATGCTTGAACAAGCTCGCCTCTTGCTCCTAGCCAACTCCGCAAACCGCGATCCACAAAAAGCAATCGCCATCCTCCAAAAACTCATCGAGCAATCACCCTCTGCCATCACACCACACTTACTTATTGCCCGTGCTTACCAAGAAACCGGCCAAAACTCACTCGCACTCAAAGAACTATCCAACATCGCCAAGAACAACCCCAACAACCCCGGTATCGCCATTGATCTGGCACGAACCTATCAATCAATCAAAGCCTTTGAACTTGCTGCTGATCAACTCAACACCGTACGTCAATCCAAAACCGCTACACCTGAGCAGATCCGCCAAGCAGTTCAAATGTACGCTGCACAAAATGAAGATGCGCTCGCCATCGAAACCGTGCAACGTCTTAAAGATGCTACCGGCAACTACCAAGACCAAGACCTGCTCCTAGTAGCTGCTCTCTATGAACGACAAAATCTTGATGCACAAGTTCAACCACTCATCACCATGATGGAGAAAGACCCCACACCAAACAATCTCGCATGGCGAGCTGACTACTATGCAGACAAGGGCGATAAAGCTAAAGCTGAACAGATGATTGATGCACTCAAACGCATGGACATCCCTGAAACACAGCGTGCACAAATGCTATCCAACTATGCTGCCCGTCATGAAGGTATCGATAAAGCGATTGAATATGATATCCAGCTCACCGAACAGCAACCTAATAATCCAGGCAGTTGGAATCGTTTGATCACCCGTTACCTCACATTAGGTGATGCCGACGATGCCATCGCCACCGCGAAACGTGGCTTAACTCATCTACCGAACCAAGCTTCTCTACAAGCCATTGTGCAACACGAAGCAGTCATAAAACAAATCACCGACCAACCAATCTACCGCGCCATTATCATCGGCCTGCTCCGAGATCCCGAATCACGTACCGCCTCGGATCGCATGCTGACCATCATCGCATCTAGCAGACTCACTGAGGAAAAAGCAACGGTTTTCGCAGATAAAATCAGGCCGCTCGCCAAAAAATATCCGGACAACCTTGCAATCCAGATCCTTCTTGCGGAGATCGATCTTAAAACTGGACGCTTCCAGCAAGCCGCAGAAACAGCCAAGCTTGTCATGGCCAACTTCCCAAGATCCGCCGAAGCTGCACGCATCGCCACCGATGCAGAAATGGCCCTTGGCAACTGGAACGATGCCATCGTCACTGCAAATCAGTGGATCACTCGCTCACCTGACAGCAAGATCGAAGCGTCACTCCGCATCGCAGCCGCGCAACTCGCACTCAAACAACCTTATAACGCTATCCGTACCCTTCGACCTTATGCCCAACAAGCCACTGAACAGCCCGATGAATTCCCACAGATCATCCAGTTCTACGGACAAGCCCTTGCGAGCGATAACCGTATCGACGAAGCCGAAGCATTCTTCAAACCACTGATCACTGAAAATGCAACGTGGCGTATCGTAGCAATGCGAGCGGCTTCAAGTGTCACTAAACACCCTAAACCACTCATCGCTTGGATGGATCAAATCCTTCAAGCCATTCCACAAACTGAGCTCGCAGAACGAGCAACCTTTGCAGAAGCACTCTTCACCATCGCTAACCGCTTCGACTTACCAGCAGACAAGCAACGAGCCAATGACATCATCGATCAAATCGTCTCTCAACAAGGCGCTCCCGCGAATGCTTGGTTTGTTCGTGGCGTGATCAATGAATCCTCTGGTAACCTCACTGATGCGGCTGAAAGCTACCGAGAAACCATCAAACTCAACCCCAACTTCGCCCCCGCCAAGAACAACCTCGCCTTCATCCTCCATACCCAAAACAAAGATACTGCGCAAGCACTCACACTTGCTGAACAAGCCGTCAACGCATCACCCTCTAATCCCAGTTTCCTCGATACTCTCGCCGCCATTCAAGCGGGTGAAGGAGACTACACCACTGCTATTGCCACACAAAAACGTGCCGTCAACAGCGACCCCAACAACCCGCTTTGGCGCGTAAACCTTCTCAAAATTTACGAACAGGCTGACATGACCCAAGAAGCCACCGATCTTCGACAACAACTCAAAAATCAAGGCATCGTAAAAAAATAATGCTGCCACCTCAATAATCCAATCACATAAAAACCCGCCGCCTCGGTGGGTTTTTCTATAACCAACCATATAAAAAAAGACCCGCGCACTTTGCGTAGGTCTTTATCATTCAAAGCGGGTGAAGAGGCTCGAACTCTCGACATTCAGCTTGGGAAGCTGACGCTCTACCAACTGAGCTACACCCGCATCAGTCCGGCCATTATAGCACCCCGTCGCAACCCCATGCAACATCCCCACAAGTACACTCAGCCTTGCAGAACCCTTCCACATATAATCATATGAAGTTGTTCCAAAACAATACTAATCAAGTGATATCATGACCGCTCAACAAGACCCCACACTACAATCCGCACTCTCACATGCCACACATACGCATGCCCTCATCCTTGATCATGATGCATTATTATCTGCACCATTCATGTTTGCGGAGCAATTCCCAAAACGTAAAGCGGTCCTTATCGCTGACCGTACCACCTTCCATATCGCTGGCAAGCAAATCGCCGATCATCTTCAACAACACAATCTACTTGCCAGCCCCACTCTCATCCTTGATGATCCTCATCTTTATGCTGAGCAAAAACACGTCGATCATCTTCAACAGCATCTTGCCGCTCACGACCACATACCCATTGCGGTTGGTGCCGGCACGATCAATGATCTCACTAAGCTTGCAGCATATAACACCAATCGCCCATACATGTGTGTCACAACCGCAGCTTCAATGGATGGCTACACCGCTTTCGGCGCCTCTATTACTAACCATGGCACTAAACAGACTTATTTCTGCCATGCACCACAATGTGTCCTCGCTGATATGGATATTCTTTGCAACGCGCCATCCGACATGAACGCTTCTGGCTACGCCGACCTGCTTGCAAAAATCCCCGCTGGAGCAGATTGGATTCTCGCAGACGCACTTGGTATCGAGCCCATCAACAAGACCGCATGGAACATCATTCAGCACAATCTACATCATGCAGTCGCCAATGCCGAAGGCATTTCAAATCGCAACCCTAAAGCCATCCGGGCTCTCACCATTGGCCTACTCATGAGCGGCTTTGCCATGCAAGCTCATGCATCCTCCAGACCCGCCAGCGGTGCTGAACATCAATTTAGTCATTTGTGGGACATGCAGCATCATACTCATCAAGGTGTCTCACCATCGCACGGGTTCAAAGTCGGCATCGGCACCATTGCGTCCACTCGTCTCTATGAAACACTGTTGCAACTGGACATCCCCTCACTCAACATCGGACACATCACTGCACACTGGCCCTCACTGCAAACCATGCAACAAGCCGCCAACCAAACCTTCACCCTTAAGCCCATCATCGATCTTGCCCATGCTGAACTTGCGGCCAAGTATATTCCCACACAAACACTCCATAGGAAACTTGAGCATCTTCAATCCTGTTGGCCTGATCTGCGCCTTCGCCTGCAAGATCAGCTCCTCCCTGCAACCGAAATCGCTAACCGCCTTAAACACGTTGCAGCCCCATACACACCGCAACAGATCGGCATCGACGACTACCGCCTCCGTCAATCGTACCATCAAGCCCGGCTCATCCGCCGTCGCTTCACTGTCCTCGATCTCGCCTATATGACCGGCCAATTTGATCTGCTTGTCGCAAATGTTCCAATCCAATAAAACCCACTTGCAAAAAGGCATCTATACTGATATACAGATAGTATGTCAGTCATATTTAGGAGCCATCATATGCCGGTTTTACGCTTATTCACCTTCCTGCTACTGATCATTTTCGCCACATCTTGTGTTCACGCCGAAGATCAACTCAAACGCCTTCGCTACGACCAACCTGATCTCGTCGTTGACCTCGGTGTCGGGCTTTGGGCATGGCCGCTCCCCATGGACTACGACAACGATGGTGATTATGACCTCGTCATTGGTTCTTCAGGTGCCTACAAAGGACATTTCTTCTTCGAAAACACATCCCCTGACCAAAAGATGCCTGTCTTTAAGCCCGGCGTCCTCGTTGCCAACCGCAAAATGAATGTCTCTGTCTCATACATTGATGGCAAACCCCGCGTTCTCTCCCCCAACTACGAGTACAACAACTTCACACAAACACAATTTGACAAAAAAACTAAATTAAACATTCGTATCCCACATAAGTTTAAAAAGACCCGTGCTGATCAATGGAAGTACGTCGACTACAACGGTGATGGCAATCATGACATCGCCATCGGCATCGGCGATTGGACCGACTACGGCTGGGACAATGCTTTCAACAAAGAAGGCAAGTGGACCAATGGCCCTCTCCATGGTTGGGTCTATATTGCCATTAACAATGGCACCGACGACAAACCAAACTATGCCACCCCCCAGCGCATCCAAGCTGACGGCAAAGATCTCGATGTCTACGGCATGCCTTCTCCAAACTTCGCCGACTTCGACAATGACGGCGACCTTGACATCCTCACCGGCGAGTTCATCGACAAACTCAACTACTTCGAAAATATCGGTTCACGCACCAATCCGAAGTACGCCCCTGCTCGTTTCATTCAACTAGACGGCAAGAACCTGCAATTCGATCTCTGCATGATGGTCCCCACTGCCATTGACTGGGATCGTGATGGCGACACCGACCTCATCGTCGGCCAAGAAGACGGCCGCGTCATCTTTCTTGAGCACACCGGCTCGGTCGCAAATGGACTCCCCGTTTTCAATAAACCCCTATATTTCCAGCAGAATGCAGAGTTTGTGAAATATGGCGTCCTCACCACACCTGTCGGTATCGACTGGGATAACGATGGCGATCAAGATATCATCACCGGCAACACTGCTGGCAACATTGGTCTTATCGAGAACATCGGCACACCTAAAGTGCCCAAATGGAAACCACCAGTTCATCTAGAAGCTGACGGTGAAACTATTCTTATCCTTTCAGGATACAACGGTTCTATTCAAGGCCCCGCAGAAGAAAAATGGGGATATACCTGCCTTGATGTAGCCGACTGGGATCACGATGGCCTCCACGACATTATCATCAACTCCATCTTCGGAAAAATTGTCTGGTATAAAAACATCGGCACAAAAACCGAGCCCAAACTGGCAGCCGCTCAGCCAATCACCGTCCAATGGAACGGTATCAAGCACAAGCCCGCGTGGAACTGGTGGGACCCGGAAGGCGATAATCTTGTTACACAATGGCGCACCCGTCCCGTCATCATCGATCTCACTGGAGACAATCTAAGCGACCTTGTCATCCTTGACGCTGAAGGCTATCTCTGCCTCTTAGAACGCACCAAAGATGAGCACGGCAATCTTCAACTCCTCCCTCCCAAACGTTTCTTTTACGCTGAAGGCTCATCCATCTACAACAAAAAACACACTGCGATCTCCAACAAATCCGGCTATCTGCAACTCAATGACGGTACCGCAGGCTCCTCAGGCCGACGTAAAATCTGCTTCACCGATTGGGACCATGACGGCAAAGTTGACCTCCTTGTTGACTCCTACAACGTTAACTTTTTCAAGAACGTTACCAAGCCCGGCGCCGACTTCATCACACTCCAAGATATGGGCCGAGTCGATTCCCGCAAAATCGGCGGACATTCAACTTTCCCCGATATGATCGACCTCAACTCAGACGGCGTCGAGGAACTCATCGTCGGTGCTGAAGATGGCTACTTCTATTACATGGCTAACCCACACCGCTAATTTTCTCAGCACATAAACAAAAGCGACTGTTCCAAGCCTGCCGCGTGCAGGCTTTTTTTATACTCACCCCCTCTCTGGATATCGCCGCTACCCCCTCACAATCAAACCCCTGTCATCTTCCTGCAATTTTCTTTAAATTACAGAGGGGAAAGCCCTCGCTCTAAGCGAATACCTCTCCAGAAAGACCCAACGAAACTGTGACCGCATCACTCTCAACCGACATCATCAATAAGCTCAAGGAGCAGGACGCCCACGCCCTCTCCCAAATGTACCGTGCTTACGTCACCGACATCTGGCAATTCGCTTACTACCGCACCTTCCGCAATCATGACGCCGCCGACGAACTCACCAGCACCATCTTCCTCGCTGTCGTCACTTCGATCCACCGCTTCGATCCCAAGCAAGCCTCATTTGAAACTTGGCTCTACACAATCGCACGAAATAAAATTGCCGATCACTTACGCAAACATTACCGAAACAAAAACCGCAACATTGTCCCTATCCACACCACACCTCATCCCGCTTTTGAACCGCAACACCAACAAACACTCGAAGAAACTGAACTCATCACCGTCACACTCGAAAACCTTACCCCTCAAGAACAACAGATCCTCCTATGGAAATACAAACACAAACTCACCATCAAACAGATCGCAGAGAAATTAAACCGTACCAACAAAGCAGCTGAGAACCTCATCTATCGAGCCCGAGCCAGATTTAAACATCACTACAACCGCCTCGACAAAACCTCACCTTATATCACCACCGAGAACCGTCATGACTGACCCCACAGAACACAACACAGACGCCATTCTTGATCAACTCAAAGATCATCCCACCCCCGCGCCGGATGATCAATTCATCAATGCGCTTGAAATCCGATTGCAGAACGCGAATACGGCCCGTAATCCTTTTAAGCTTCAGCATCGCTCCCGCTGGACTACCCGTTCACTTATCGCAGGCTCTTCCGCCGCCGCTATCATCGCCCTCACCCTCATTCTTATCTTTATCACCCCCACCAACTCGATCTCCTTTGCTGATGTCCAGTCTCAAATCCGTCGTTCCCGTACTGTTTCCTTCGACATGCAACTGATCGCACCTAATTCGCCTTTGCCCAACCCCATCCTCAGCACCCAATCATGGTTCGACGCAGACCTTGGCATTCGCACCGACCTTAAAATATTCAACACCACCTTCCTCCAAGCGTGCTCACAATGGGATCAACCTACTCTCGTTCTGAATCACGTCACACAAACGAAAACACTCATCAAGCCGCACCTCGATACTCAAAACAAACTCATGCAGTTTGACCCCACCCGGCTCATCACTCGCCTTCGAAGTAAAATCGCAATCGATGCTGAACCAACCGACCCCATCACGATCAACGGCAAGTCCGCTCCTGGATTCATTCTGAGCAGCAAACATATTCAGCTCCCAGACAATACCTCCCTCACTGCTTGGATCGACCCGGACACTCAGTTCCTTCTTAAAGTCACCTACATCTTCCCTTCCGCATCATTTGGCAAACTCCAACTCAATCTCACCAATTTCCAGTGGAACCTCCCCCTAACTCCTGGCACGATCAACCTCAAGGCACCCACTGACTACACCACGGCCAGTCTTCATGACATCCCCTCACCCTCGCAAACAGCATTGCTCGACACACTCAAAGCCTGTGCGGACCGTACCGGCGGATACTACCCCGGCCACCCACAAACCTATCCCATCATTGCTGCTCTTATTTTCGATCTCCAATCATCATCCAATACCTACCCCGCCACCCTCAGTATCCCTCCTGAACATTTCAACAGCGCCCTCGCTGGCGGTGCGTTCTTCCTCAAACTCATCATTGAAAATAAACATCCCCACTATCTCGGCGCCAAATATTCCGCCACCAACCAACCCAAGCCTCTGCTCTATTGGTACGAATCTTCCGATACCATCCGCCTCATCTTTACCGACCTAACTATCCAAGACATCCCCTCTGACGAAATTACAAAATTCATCGCTCCCTGACCTGTGATTCATTTCGTAAATTAGCGACAAAATTGATTCCGATACAGGAAATTCAATCGCACCATCGAATATATCTACGACATTGATACAACCTCACCGAGATATGGACATGGCAAAACATAAAACAATACAATCCCAAACCCCCGCGTTTACACTTATTGAACTGCTAGTTGTCATTAGTATCATCGCACTGCTGATTGGTCTCCTTTTGCCAGCACTCAAGAACGCGCATATTGCCGCCCAGCGTGTGCAATGCCTTTCTAATCTTCGTCAGCAAGGTCTCGCGTTACAAACCTATGTCCAAGACTGGGACGATGAGCACCCGCCAGTCTCCACCTTCCCTGTCAGCTCCCTCGACCCCTCCTTGATGGATGTCCTCAAACCATATATCGATAGCAAGCTTGTCTGGGAATGTCCTTCCGATGATTCCGACAACTTTCCCTCCTTCGGTACCTCCTATGAATACTACCTCGGCTATTACCTCCTCTTTGCCGGTACTCCCGCTCAACAAAAGCAACTCGATACGTTCTTCAAACAATCCCCATCCCTCGTTTTCGTCAACATTGATGCCGAAGACAACCATACCAAAGGTCCATCTGGTGTCCGGCGTAACGCGCTCTACCTAGACGGACACGCTGACTGGTTCATCCTCGACGATCTCTCCAGCATCCCGGGTGTCCCCGGCAGTTAACACAATCAAAAAGGCGAATACAACATGCCACAGCAAAAACAAACCAAACAAAGGTCGCGACGCAAAACGATCGTCCTTCTCGTCCTCGCTGCTTTAATGCTCTCCTATGGCTCGTATCTCATCCATGATCACTATGCCGCCATCCCCCCTGATCCCCTCACTGCAAACAATGACGATATTCTCGGTTTTCTTGTCTCGAAACACTTTGCCAACCTCCCTCAATCAGAACGTCAAAAATACATCCTCGCCATGGCCAAACGTTACTATGAATTGTCACCCGAACAACGTGAAGTAGCCGAACAATATTTTCACAAAATGAACGAAAACAATCCTGATCAAATGAAGGAACGCATGATCATGGTTTGGAAAGATTTCGCAGTTCGGGAAGCCAGCCTTTATACACAACTTCCCGAAGAACAGCGTATGCCTTGGCTCAAGAAGCGTATCCAATTTTGGCGTTCAATGGGTGGTCTCAAGGCTGCTCCTGGACCGCTCGAACGTGACAAACGCCGTAAACAACTTAATGATCCATTAACCCCTGAAAAACAAGTCAAAATCGTCAGTTTCTTCCAGAAAGAAGTCATGCCTCGCACCTCTGCTCGTGACCGCGCCATTGTCACTATCATGGCCAAAGACGCCGTCAAGCTTCTGGACAAACCTTAATCTAGCCCTACCCACCACAATGAAGCGAATACGATTCATCTTGCATCGTATCGCTTCACCCCACAATACCCCGTCTTAATGGCGGGGTTTTTATTCATACGCCCAACATCATCCGCGCAGTCAAGAAATAGATCAGCAACCCTGTAATATCCACCACCGTTGTCAATGCGGGACTCGCAACAACCGCTGGATCTAACTTTGCCTTAGCCGCAAGCATCGGCAGCATCGCTCCGATCATCGTCGCACTCACCGCCTGCATCCCAAGTGCTAACGAAATCACCACACCAATCTGCCAAAAGCTAAAGCCCATCGGTAAAACTGCACTATGTGATAAAAACAATACCTTCCCAAAACTGAGTACCATCAATACCACCGCCATCATCACCGACACACGGAACTCTTTCCAAAACACGCGCAGCATACCCCACCAATCCGCCTTTACTTCACCAAGCGCCATCGCCCGAATCACCACTGTCGCGCTCTGGCTTCCCGTGTTACCTCCTGTATCGGTAATCATTGGCATATATAACGCTAGGATCACCAACGTCGCCAACGTCCCTTCAAAATGATGGATCACCACACCAGACACGAGTTCAAGAGCCGCAAGTGCCACGATCCAATACACTCGCTTATTAAAATGCTGAACCGACCCTGTCTTCAAATAGGTCGATAGTTCATGCCCACCCCCAATCGCCATGAATTTTTCCATATCCTCCGTTTGCTCCTGCCGCATCACATCCATCGCATCGTCATACGTCACAATCCCCACAAGCATGCCCGCATCATCCACCACAGGAAGCGCTATTAGGTCATATTTCTCAATCAGTCCTACCGTTTCTTCCTGATCCGTTTTTAGATTCACACTGATCACATCCCCCTTCATCAATTCATCTATTCGCTGATTAGGCCTCCCCAGAATCAAATCCTTAAGCGCCACAAATCCTATCAGCTTCCGTGCCTCGTCTACCACATAGACATAATAAATCGTCTCCTTATCCGGCGCCTCCTCTCGCAACTTCTCGATGGCATCCCCTGCCGTCATGCTCGGCCGAACCATCGCATAATCACTACTCATGATCGCGCCGCTCGTCCCACGTTCATATGTCGCCAGCCGACGTATATCTTCTCGGTCTGCCCGCGCAACCAGCGGCAACAACCGCTCTCTCACCTTCGCATCTAGCCGCTGCACCAAATCCACACGGTCATCATGATCCATCGCTTCAAGTAATTTCGCCATCATCTGACGATGTGCCCCGCTCGCCAATCTTACCTGTAATTCAACATCAAAATAGCCAAACACATCTGCCGCATCCTCACCATCCAATACCCCTAGCACATACCACACCTGCCGCTCATCCATCCACGAAAGTTTTTCTGCCACCTCTGCCTCATGCGCCCCGGAAAACATCGCGCGCACACCATCTACATCACCCTGTTCAATCAAATCTCCACAATCATCAAATCGCCCAAACCCTTCACCCATAAGCATCACCACCCAAAAACCCAAATCGGTTCCCCTACCCCACATCGACTTGATCCAGACTCCCCATCACGACCAGTAATCTGCTAACCAATCACATACAACTACCAATGTCTTTATGTTTAATGCATAGAAAAACCCACGCACCAAATAATAGGTACGTGGGCTTGATTTCTTCCAATAAAATCAGCTTAATTCTGCGATCAATCCTTCACTTCAAAGTCCGCATCAATCACGTCCTCGTCAGCACCGCCGGAAGCACCACCTGCGTCACCACCAGCAGCCGCACCCGCTGCGCCTGCTGTAGCACTCGCTGCATCAGCGCCCGGCTGGCCACCAGATGCTTCATAGACCGCTTTGCCAAGCTCCTGAGCATCCTTATTAAGCTGTTCAAGTGCAGCCTTGATCGCATCAACATCGTCGCCCTTCACCTTGTCTTCAAGGTTGCTGATCGATGATTCAATCTTACCGCGGATCTCAGCACTGACCTTCTCACCATGCTCTTCAAGCTGCTTCTTCATCTGGAACACGATGGAATCTGCTTGGTTTCGCGTATCGACAAGCTCACGCTTCTTCTTATCATCAGCCGCATGCGCTTCTGCATCTGCCTTCATCTTTTCAACTTCGTCATCACTCAAACCACTCGAACCTTGAATCTCAATATTCTGTGTCTTACCAGTACCCTTATCAGTTGCAGCAACATTCAGGATACCGTTCGCATCAATCGAAAACTCAACTTCGATCTGTGGCATACCTCTCGGTGCCGGTGCAATCCCCGCTAAGTTAAAACGTCCAAGCGTTCTGTTGTCCGCTGCAAACTCGCGTTCACCTTGCAACACATGGATCGTAACTTCTGTCTGATTGTCCGCCGCCGTCGAGTAAACTTCCTTCTTACTCGTCGGGATCGTCGTGTTCTTCGGAATCAGTGGTGACATCACACTACCCATGGTTTCAATACCAAGTGTCAGTGGCGTCACGTCCAGAAGCAACACATCCTTCACTTCGCCTTGCAACACACCACCCTGAATCGCCGCACCAAGGGCCACAACCTCATCAGGGTTCACCGTTTTGTTCGGTTCTCTCTTAAAGATCTCCTGAGCAATCTCTTGAACCTTCGGCATGCGTGTTGATCCACCTACCAACACCACCTCATTCACATCACTCGGCGACAACTTCGCATCCTTAAGTGCCTGCAAAACTGGTGGCGAAATCCGCTCAAACAAACTCGCCGCAACCTGCTCATACTTCGCTCTTGTAATGGTCAACTGCAAGTGCTTAGGTCCTTCATTCGTCGCAGTAATAAACGGCAAGTTCACCGTCGTTTCCTGCATCGTCGAAAGCTCACACTTTGCCTTCTCCGCGGCTTCCTTCAATCGCTGCAAAGCCATCGCATCATCGCGAAGATCGATCCCTTCCTGCTTCTTGAATTCATCCGCAAGATAATCAATCAAGCACTGGTCCCAGTCATCACCACCCAAGTGCGTGTCGCCATTCGTGCTCAGCACTTCAAACACGCCGTCACCCACATCGAGGATCGAGATGTCAAATGTACCGCCACCAAGGTCGAACACAGCAACTTTCTCATTGTTCTTTTTATCAAGGCCATACGCCAACGCCGCCGCTGTCGGCTCGTTGATAATGCGATCAACCTTCAAACCTGCGATCTCACCAGCTTCCTTCGTCGCCTGACGCTGCGAGTCATTAAAATACGCTGGCACCGTGATCACAGCCTGATCGACTGACTCACCAAGATAATCCTCAGCCGTCTTCTTCAAGTTTTGCAGCACCATCGCACTGATTTCTTGTGGTGTGTACTCTTTGTCACCCACCTTTACCTTCACCAATTCATCCTCGCCGCCCGTCACACCGTAAGGCACGATCTTCTCTTCGCTGTGCACTTCACTATGACGACGCCCCATGAATCGCTTGATCGAATAAACTGTGTTCGTCGGATTCGTCACCTGCTGGTGCTTCGCAGGCTGCCCGACCAAACGCTCACCCTTATCCGTAAATGCTACGATCGACGGTGTCGTCCGGTTACCCGAACTATTAATCAAAACCTTCGGCGAGCCGCCTTCCATCACGGCCACCACTGAGTTCGTGGTTCCAAGGTCAATGCCAATTGTCTTAGCCATATCAATTACCTCATTTCATATATTCATCTGTTACACATGCCGCCCACAGTCCCCAGAAACACCTGTGCTCCCGTGACGCGGTTCTTGGGAGGAAATCAGCATATTGCAGCAAATCGTCCTCACCGAACAGACCCGCACACAGGCCTGCTCACCTATCATTACCGCAAGCCACGTGCCAACCTTTACCTCACACAAAAACCCCACCCACGACCCACAATCGCCCTTCTCCACCGCCATAATCTGCCATCACATCTCACCAACCCCCTTTTCCTGCCAATTTGGCTGCCTACCTCCAGTTGCTAATCCCTATTCCCCGTATGCTAAATACTGGGCATATATACTCCACATTTATCCCCTCATCGTCCCCTCCCACCGTCCCCTTCTGTTACCTATCACCACATAAACACCAATCAATTCCTGCCACAAACAACCTCTGCCAAAAAAAGATCGATCATCTCCTCACTCAAGTTGTCTATCCAAAACCGCTCGATTGCATGATACAAGCACTCTGTTTTTCCCACAGATAAAGATATCCACAAACATCTGACGTCAAAAACCCCTTATTTCCAAGAACTTTTTACCACGCTTTTTTGTCGAAATGTAAAAAACACTGGTTTTTCAGAGCTAAAACACCCCTATTTCACCCCAAAAACTCAAAAACCCTAAAAATACAGTAAAAAAATGCACTTTCTTCAAAATAACACGTTGAAAATTGCAGACATATAGACCAGAATTGCGATATACCTCGCAAACCTACTGTTTTTACAGGGTTTTTCGAGATCAATGTTTGTCACGGAAGAAGTTTACACCTGATATTCCGCAAGGAGAGCACCATGGCTAAAAAGAAAGCTACCAAGAAAAAAGCTGCGAAGAAGAAAGTTGCAAAGAAAAAAGTAGTCCGTAAGAAGGCCGCTGCGAAGAAGGCTCCTGCTGTTCGCGCTGGCGCCACCCCGCCAACCAAGAGCGAACTGTTTGCTACCATCGCTGATCGCACTGAACTTTCCAAGAAAGACGTCGCAAACGTCTTCGAATCCATGCAAGCCATCGTCGGCGCCAACCTCAAGAAGCATGGCCAGTTCACCATGCCGGGCATGGCCAAGATGGTCGTCAAGAAGAAACCAGCCACCAAGGCACGCAAGGGTATCAACCCCTTCACTGGTGAAGAAATGATGTTTAAGGCGAAGCCAGCCTCCAAGCAGGTCAAAATTCGTCCACTCAAGAACCTCAAGGAAATGGTCAGCTAAGACCCTCCTTTCGGTACCTCAGCAAGTCATCCAGTCTCCCACACATTAACCTTGTGTAACATGACGACTTGGCCTGCTAAATGCATTCTTTATGAATGCACATGCGGCATGACATTGACCATGCCGCAACCGCCCTAGGAAACTCAAGTTTCCTCAATGGGTTAACACCGTGACAAACCTCAAACCTCTGGTCGCCCGATGACCAGAGGTTTCTTTATGCACCTATCTTTCGTGAATTCACTTGGAATCTACTTCATGTGTTTCCAACTCATATCCACCGCAACAAACACACCTACTCCACTGGCCCAACCGTCGCCATCACACTTTCACGCACCTGCTTTGCCATCTGGTGCACCTTGCTCGATTCGTTCGGCTCAAGCACCATGATCCGCTTCGCGGTCACGCCCGCCTGATTCAATTTTCCCATCTTCATCTGCCGCACCATCCGTACCACCAGCGACGGCACATGCTCCGGCTCATAAGCCAGCACCAACTCCGCTACGTCATACACCCGCTCCGGATGCTTTGATTCCAATTCATACGCCACCAAATACTTTCCAACATTCACTTTGTTTTTCCCGCTCACCTTCCCCATCAACCCAGGCAATACCGCATCCGCTTCCTTCTGATGCCCCCCAGCACGCAATAGCTTCGCAATAAAATAATAATCCTGCGGCTCCGGCCCATCGCGCTGCTCCTTGATCCGCAACATCGCCATCACCGCATCATCATACCGCCCCTCGTCACGCGCCTTCATCATCACATCAAAATACCCACGTGCGGTATTCTCTCGTGAATCATATTTTTCATACGCCGCAAGCCGCTTATAAATCCCTGGCTCAACATCTCCCACGCCCCCCAACACATCCTCACCACTCACCCGCTCGCCGCCACTCCGCACCAACATCCGATCAATCATCTCCTTTACCGCGCCTTCGCCCTTTTCTTTCACCACCCGCCGCATCTCTTCGGTTGCATACCCATACCGCGCCAATTCCAATTCCTTCTGCGCTTCTAAACCCGTCTCAATCTGATATCCCTTGCCCTCCCACCGGCCAAGCCCCACATGCACTTTCGCAAATTTTTTCATCGCATCATCCCAACCACTCACAAACTCATCCGCTTTTTCATCACCAAACTGCTCCCGCAACACAATCTCCGTGATCGCATTCGCCGCACCATCACTAAACCAGCGAAACCTTGGATCCTTCGGCTTCAATCGCCCCGCAAGAATCGTGCCCTCTACCAGTTCATGCACCGCCAACCCTGTCATATCTAATCCCTCACCACGCGTCAGCGGATTCAATGACCTATCCAACATTGAATCCAAGCCACCCCTTAGCGCCCCTTCCTTTGCTTCATTCACCGGCCGCACAGGCAACACCGCCACCAAATCTCCATCCCTTATCTCCGCCCCTCCTTTATGGCTTTTTCCATACTCAATATTCACCGCTACCTGGCCCGTTTTTTCATCGTACACATGCCCTTTGATCTTCCCACCCTTCGCCAAAAACGCTCGCACTTTTTCCTGTGGCAAGAAATACACCACAACCTCACCATCAACAACACTCACTACGCCACGTTGCCCAATAAACTTTCCAAAAAATCTCCCCGCATTGCCCGCCCACATCTTCTTCGCAAAATTGCCGCCCCCCACAAGCTCATCAATCCGCGCCGCCACCTTCTCCATCTTCCCCTGCAGCGCCGCTGCATCTTCTTGTGCTTGCCGCATCTGTTCATTCACCGCCACTGCAAACTTGCCGATGTCTCGCGATTGCTTCCCATACGCTTCCTTGTCATAGAACACCGTCACGCGCCCCGAAGTCATCTCGCCAAGCTCAACCTCCATCCCCCCAAGTGCCGCATGCTTCTGAAGCTGCTCCACCGCCTGCATCTTCGCTGACGAATCGTCCTGCGCATTCACCACACCCACCATCACAAACAGCAGCATCACAACCAAACCACAACAACACTGTCTCAGCATCTCACCCTTAGTCATTGATTGCTCCTCATTTCGTAGTTCGACCATCCCCAGCTTACATACCGCAAGGCCATACTTTTCCAATCCTCCACCTCACATTATCCTTTATCAACCATCCACGGCCTGTTACGATAATATCCCCACCCGACTGTCATCGCATCGCCAACATGATGCCTGACATCTACCTCTGCAAAACAGCTTTTCCAGCCGTTTCCCTCCAACTCGGCGAACGTACTAGCCGTTTTATACGAATCAATAGAAATGGTATCACACTTGCCTACCCAACCCGACGATCATCCCAAAACTGCCTTATGGCCATCCCTCGCCAAATATGCTCGCAGTCTCTGCGTGATCGCAACCGTACTCCACCTCGCCGCCTGTAGCTCCCCACCAAAACAAAACAATCTGCCTCGTGAAGACGTCACTCTCCGAGACATCCACGATCCTGCCACCCCCCGTCATCTCCCCACCGTTTTGGATGTTCAACCCGATCGTCTAAAAACAGCTGTTATCGCGCGCTACCATCTCCCGCTCTACCGATCGCTTGATCACATCTGGTCACAAACGAACCAATCTGCCATCCCGTCCGTCCCGCGCGCTATGTGGGCGGCTAATGGTCTGCGCGTCAGCATCATCTCCGAACACGAGCTTAACGACTTCATCGACGCACTCCCTACACCTCTTGGCTCGTTCCAAACCGCACTCTCCGCCACGGAATACCCGACGCCAATCCGAACCTCGCCTCGTCTTCGCAAACCCGTCGTCATTGATCTCACCACACCTCCCTATGCTATTAATGAAACCCGCGCTAAAGGTGGCCGCCTCCAACTCCTCGCCAAACTCGTTCATGATGGAGACAGCAATTCACTTCAGCTTACGCCACACCATTACAAGACGAAGTCAATCCTCCGCAGACAAGTCGATGCCGTCCGCGCCGGCCAACCCGGCATGCCTTCACCACTGCAATCCGCACTTGAAGGTGACATCTATAAACAGCTTGCCGTAAATATTGATCTCCCCGAAGACAAGCTGTTGATCATTGGCTTGTACTGGCCGTGGGAATCACAAATCAAAAAAGCCAAAGACCTCGCTGCACTTAAAGCATACGAACGCAAGATGCGTCACGCAGAACAACGCCACAAACAACAGGCCGCGGGCAAATCCTCTACCAAAGTATCATCCGCACAAGACATCAATCCTAACGACATCGACCCCGGCCCTATTACATCACAAGCTGACCTCCCCCCTGATGTCACACCACCAAACTTGCAGAACAATCTAGGCCGTGCTTTGTTCACTGGAAACTACACCAAAGTTCCGATCCAAACTATTCTCATCGTTGGTCTGCGTGACGCAAACCCATCCGTCAATACGCAATATCAATCCTCCGCCTCTGAGGCTGGTAAATGAGAACTTTTACACATTATCTCTCTTGTTGTCGCATATATAGAATATTGATGTCCTTTGGTGGCGAGTCTCCACGAAGCCATTAAACTGCTCACAGTTCTATTCTATCATTCTTGTTTTTATTAGAGAGAAAGATCCTCATCATGATTCAAGCAGTATGCCTGCCTGTTGTCGCTGCGCTCACATTTGCCGCAGCTCATACCCATGCCGCACCCACCGTCATCACCTCCGCCAGCAACGTCAACCTTGCCGTCGGTATTAACGACATCAACATCAACGGCACTACCTACACCGCAACCTTTCACAACGCCTCAACATTCAATGATATCTGGAACCATAACACCGACGACGATTTCAATGATGTCGGCGAATTTACACCTACCTTCCTCGGTAACAGCGCCGGTGCGATTAGCGCCGCCAATCAAATCATCGCCGCACTCGACACCACATACAGCATCTTCGGCAACAGCAACTCTGATAGCTTCATGATCCCCTTCCAAGTTTTCACTCTAAACAACAACTTCAATGAGTTTCGCGCATTCGGCGATATGACCACCGCACAAGGCTCAGATGCCGTCTCATCACACATCGGATCCGTCTCATTCTCATACCCCGCTGCAACACAAGCCAAAAGCTTCGTTACATTCTCAGCCAAAAGCATCCCTGAACCCACATCACTCGTACTCTTTTCACTTACAACTCTCCCTTTCCTTACCCGCCGCAAGACCGCAAATATCTAACCGACAAGTTAGACTGCCAACTAAACCAAACAAAAAATACCAATGCATTTCACATAGGTGTTTTTTCAATGTAGATATAGTTATTTCTTCTACTTCACAAGACGCAGATCATACAGAGCCCCTGCCAGACCGCCGTGAATGGATTGAATTTTCACCGTAATCTGTTGCTTGCCTTCAAACAACGTCTCCGGAATTCGATACTCAACATCAAAAAATTCTTCCGGTTTATCCTGCATCAACTTCTGCGTACCAATCCTTTGATCATCCACAAAAATTTCAAACTCACGATGCCCCGATTCACTACCCCAGTACGTACACAGCAAAGAAACTGGCATCCCTCGATGATAATCCGCAACATCAAACGTATATGAGAACCACCCATCAACACCAGCATGCCGCCAGAAATGCTGATCAAAACGACCGCTTTCCGAAAAATGCCCTTTAAATCCATGCATTGATTCGGAATACGAGTCACCAATGTATACTTGGTCTAATGTTCGACTATCTAACTCAGGTCGTACTAGCCGATTATTATGTACCTTGCTACGATCCTCAATCATCCACACCTGTGACGATTTCCCACGATGCAGCCTTCGGTAGTTTGGAATACCTGTCAGCCTACCATCCGATGATACCAATGTCATCACACCCCCAAGAAACTGCTGATTCCATACCACATCAAAATCAACATCGCGACTGATCTCTTCGTGCAACATCTCTGGCTTCGCCTGATCAATCTCTTCAAAGTTATAAACAATCGGGCCACGCTGAAACGCAACACGTCCACGATTCTCCTTCACTTTTTCGATGCTATAAATACGCTGAACCTTCATCGGTAACACAAGCTTAATCACATCTCCCGACTCCCATCGCCTTGTCAAACTAAGATAACCTTTCTTCGATTGCATATGCTGTTCTTGGCTATTGACATAAACACGGCAGCCGCCGCCGGCCGGAACCATTTGATATATACGGCTCTCTTCACGATCTGGCACACGTAACTTCACAGTAAAACGGGATGACCCCCTCATACGCATTACAATATCAATTTCCCCATTCCAAGGGTATGCGGTTCTCTGTTTGACCTTCAACGTGCTACCACCAATTCGAATCTCATGGCTCTCTCCTGCCACATATTGATGAACATACAGCGTGTCATTCTCAACCTGATAAACCTGATTCAATAAATACCCAAAAATAGTCCGCGGCACATTCCCAACACAACATGGGCATACATGCCATGAGTAACGTGGCGCACTTGAATCTAATGGGTTCTGGTAGTAAAAGTTTCTCCCTTCAGCATCAATCGCACCCAGCACAACATTATAATTCACACGCTCAAGCACATCCTGATAGTGTCCATCACGATGGATCTTTGACATACGGTCTGCCCAGAAAATCATCCCGCTTCCCGCACATGACTCACAATAACTGCTGTTAGGTAAATCATAATCCCCTGAAAAAGCTTCACCCTCATATAAAGCTCCAACCCCCCCCGTGAGATAGTACTTACGATTCACCGTCCGATCCCAGAGTCGATCAGAGGCCGCCAAATATGCACGGTCGCCCTTCAGCTCCGCAATGTCTGCCATCGCTGTATACAAATAAACTGCTCGAACCGCATGGCCTACCGGCTCATCAAAATCAATCACGGGCATGTGCGTCAAATGATACTCAGTTTTATAATTGCCATTATGTCGATTATCCAAAAGGTGTTTCGCAAGCGTAACATACTTACTACCCCTGCCATCCCCTTCAACCTCATTAACCAAACGCCCCAAACGGCATAACGCATAACCAATGCCAGGGTGCCCATGAATCCAAAGCTTATCTGCGTCTGGCCCAATTGCTGAATACAAATAATCCGCGCACTTCTTCACCGCGTCATACATTCGACGATCAGATTCGCCAAATGTTTTGTAGTGCTCGATCCCTGCCTCGATAAAATAACCCATGTTATACAGTTCATGTGAATCTTTATCATAAAATCTCGCCAATCCTGTCAACGTATGATAAGACTGAATATATCCATCTTCACACTGCGCTTTCAGGATTATGTCGGTCCAAGCGTGAATCTTACTTCTCAGATAGTCTTGCGCGTTCCCAAAAGACGGATCGCCTGAAGCATCAAACCTTAAAGCCATACACATGGATTCATAAATGTTGTATAAAAATGCGTCTGCACCTTGATACTGATCAAAAGGAACCCTTACCATCGCCCCATGGCTTTGAATCATCTTCCCTGCATTAATCAGATTGGCCAGATCTTCACTCGCACCACCGATCTCTACCTGCTTAATGCAATGCGGCAACCAATTTTCAACCAGCATCTTGATATGTTGTTTCCAAAACCCATCAATCCGCACAGCATCTTGTTCCTCTTTCGTTTGATGCCCTGCATATGAAAACGAAGAGAAAAATAGCAGCCCGCAAAAAAGCGGAATGGATACCTTCATGCTAAAACACACCATAGAAAACCTTTACTCTCTAGCTTTGCTTTTCCCACACGATGAAGAGTGCCATATATATATGATCGCATGGTAGAGATTATAAATACTCTCTCCCAAATGCCATGGCCTATAAACAATACTAGATATCTTGAAAGCTACACTCTGCACAAACTAGTGCATATAACAGTCACACTAACTAATTAGCATTTTACTCGTTGCTACCGGCATCTCCGCCACTCGACGGGGTGCCACCACCGTCTCCTCCCCCGCCTTCACCGCCACCACCACGACGTCTACGCCTGCCGCCACGACGACGACGCTTCTTCTCACTCCCTTCACCCTGACTACCAGCCTGACCTTGAGCTTGATCGCCTCCCTCTCTTGCCTCACTATCACCTTGACGTTCCCCCTCGCCACGTGGCTTACCGCCTCTTCTGCCACCACGACGACGTCGACTCTTGCCCTGTCCCACGCGACTCACATATCCCGCAGGATTATCTCCCTTGCCCTCGCCATCTTTATTTCCTTCAACCTGTGCGTCATTCCTCTCAACCTGTCCCTCTTGTTGTTTCGCCTGATTATCCTTCCCACGATAGCCCCCGCCATCATCTCGGCGTGACCGCCCACCCCTTCGACTCCGACTACGTTTCTCACCACTACCACGTGTTTCCCCACGCGTTCCTTCTTCTTTCTTCTCTCGCTTAAGCGACCCGTCCAACACTTGATCCGTTAGCGACTTCTCTTCCTTCTTCTTCCCATCATCACGACGCCCACCGCCACGTCGTCGATTTTGCCAGCTAGCCGCTGCTGCTTCTTGTCGCTCCTTCTCTGCATCACGCCACGCCTTTGCCTCATCCTTATCCAAAATACGAAGCGATTCAATCGGATATGCCGCCGGCGGGTTCACTCCAATCTTCACCAATGACAACTGCGTCAAGATCTGCGAATCTAAAACAATCCCGATCCCGTCCTCAACCTCCACCACACTCTTCCGCGGCGGTAAGTTTTTCTTCAACTCACTATACGTCTTATCCTCATACCGCAAACAACACATCAACCGCCCACACCGACCCGAAATCTTCTGCGGGTCCAGCGTTGCCTTCTGCACCTTCGCACTTCGCATCGATACCGGCTTGAGCACCTTCAAAAACTGCTTACAACAACACTGCTGCCCACACTTTTCATAATCCGCCACGATCCGCGCCTCATCCCGCGCGTTCACCTGACACATTTCAATGCGCATCTGCATCTCGCTTGCCAGCTTCTTCACCAGCTCACGAAAATCCACCCAATCCTCAGCTACATAATAAAAAATGACACGCTCCGCACCCAGCAGCGGTTCCACCTCGATCAACTTCATCTCAAGATCAAGCTCGGCAATATGCTCATGCGCTTTCTTGATCAGTCCGCGCTTTTCATTATCCAGCTTCGACTGCTCGTTCATGTCCTCGATCGTCGCAACACGCAGCACCTTCCCCTTGCTCGTAAACGGAAAATCTTTTCCACCGGACCGATCGATATACGACAACATTTCTTTACGAGTTACTGACTTCGCGCAACCGCTATTCGGACACGTCGTCGTCAACATCTCCGCAATCTCTGTCCCACGATCTGTTCGAATCACGACCTTTGAGCCACAGCCCGGCTTCGCCGTCCCGTCATACGCCAACTCCGCGATCTTCTTCTGATACCCATAGCGCACCACAATCGTCTTCGGAGCCTCCAGCTTCTCATAAGCCTTACGGTCCTCTTCTTCCAACATAATCGGTAGCGGCGTAATGCTTCCAGCCATCAGATAGGTCTCCGTGTATCTTCAAACCTGTTCGCGCGTGTCCAATCCAATAAACACAAGTGCGCAAGACCCCTACCCCCCCAACAGCCTCGCCGCAAACAGGTCAATCAATCATCATCATGTCGCTCGACTCATTTTTTAGACTTCCACGTAGCGCCGAGCGGCTAGGTGGAGTTCATACACGGATCATTCATCCTAAATGATACCCGAATGCCCCCTATCCAGCACCCCCTCGCTCACTTCCTAAGCTCACAAAAAAGCTCAGGCACCTTACCTGAGCTCTTCATAATCCCATTTATCTGTATAAGATACTCTGCTAAGCCGCCACTTCTTCCTTTTTCGTCTCACACTTCCCATCCTTGCAGCATGACTTGCACAGCAGTTTATCCAAACTCCACACACCAGCACCATTTGCAAAAACAAACGTCATCGCGCCAATCAGCGCCAAATTCTTCATGAATCCGATCATCTCCATCTCACGAGCCTGCGCATCTGCAATCGTCCAAAAATCATGGAAGTAATACGTCGCCAACACCAGAAATGCGATCAGCATGGCCGCACCAATCCGGGCCTTGAACCCCACCAAAATCGACAATCCGCCAAGAATCAAAAACACGATCCCGCCTGCCAGCATCAATTTTGGCATCGGCATGCCTTCACTAGCCATGAACTGCGTGGTCGCCTCAAAATTCGGGATCTTGTTGCCCAACGCACTCATCAAAAAAATAGCAACCAACATCAATCGCCCCACAACCGCAACAATACCCTGCAACACAGAAACCATACGAAATCTCCTTTCGTGCTTGTCCATAAACCGATCTTTCACGCAGCTTTTCCCATCTTCAGCCATACGGCTACGTGAAAACGATCCCTCCTGCTACAGCAAAGCTAACCCACCTAACCTATCAATTATTTCACATCACCTATTTACCCAGAACTTCGCTATCCCGCGCGCCCAGCGACTTATAAATCTCTCGCGTCGCATCCGATTTATTGAGTGTATAGAAATGAATCCCCCGCACATCATTGTCCAACAAATCCCGACACTGTTCCGTCGCCCAATGAATCCCCACACGTTTTACCGCTTCCTCATCTTCCTCCGCGCGGTTCAGCGCTTTGAGCATCCGAGCCGGGAAACGAGCTCCTGCCGCTAACTCTGCCATCCGCCGCATCCCCTTCACACTTGAAATCGGCATGATCCCCGCAATGATCGGCACGTCAATTCCTGCAAGCTCACATCGCTCCCGGAAATCATAAAAATCCCGATTCTCAAAGAACAATTGCGTGCAGATATAATCCGCTCCCGCATCTACTTTTGCCTTCAGATAGTCCATCTCCAACAACCGATTCGGCGTACCCGGATGCCCCTCTGGAAAACCTGCTACACCAATCCCAAAACCCTTTGTCTCACTTGGATGCTGCCCAGCATTGTTAAACTTTTTGATATATCCCACCAAATCAGCCGCATACCGAAACGCATCCTGACTCCGATCCCATCCATCCTGGTCAGCAGGCGGATCCCCACCCAGCGCCAAAATGTTACAGATCCCCTCACCCGCATACCGCGTCAAAATATCCTCAATATCTTGCTCGCTGTGACACACACACGTCAGGTGCGGCACTGTCGTAATCGATGTCTCATTCTTAATCCGGCACACTAGCTCATTGGTCAGCTCACGTGTGCTCCCGCCCGCACCATACGTCACCGATACAAACGTCGGCTTCAATGCCTCCAATTCACGGATCACCCCAAACAAATTCTCCGCACCAACAGCGCTCTTCGGCGGAAAAAACTCAAACGAAAATGTCGTTCGGTGACTCGCAAATATGTCCGTAATGTGCATCCAGGCTTCCTTCCTAAGTTCAATCCTTGCCCTACCATCCTAACCTTGATCGTGATGATCAAACACCCCGAAACAAGATTCATCCTTATATCCGGATGAACGGATAATTAATCATACTCGCCGCCGCCTTACCCTTCAACCCAATCCACCTCTCAGCATATCTCACTGAAATACTCGGACTTCTCTATCCGTTACACGCCAGTATGATTTACCAAGCACCAAATTACGTTACTCTGTCAGACATGACCCATTCGCCCGAATCAAGGCCCAACGCACGTGCCGAGGATACTTCCCGCTTGCCTGCACCTCTCGACATCATCATTCCTGCCTACAATGAATCCGAAAATATCCCTGCCCTAGCTGCCGCACTCCAAGCCCTATCAGCAGCCCACCCCGATCTACTCAGGCGTATCATTCTTGTCGACAACCATTCATCCGATGACACCCCCGCCCTCGCCGCTGCTCATAACTTCACCGTACTCCATCAGCCCGTCCGTGGCTATGGATCTGCCTGCCTAGCTGCCATCAACTATCTCACCTCACTTCCCCCGCAAGACCAACCACGTATCGTCGCATTCCTCGATGCGGACCTCTCTGACGATCCCGCCAATATCCCACATATCATCACGCCAATCCTCCAAGATCGCGCGGACTTTGTAATCGCTCAACGCGACAAACATGCGGACCCCGGCGCACTTAACTCCACACAACGTTTCGGTTCACGGCTTGCAGCCACACTCATCAATCTCACCACACGATCTATCTATACCGACCTCGGCCCGCTCCGCGCCATCACTTTCCCCGCACTGCTCTCACTGGATATGTCCGACCCCACTTGGGGCTGGACTGTCGAAATGCAATACAAAGCTGCCAAATCAAAACTACGCACCCTTCAGATTGACCTCCCGTATCACAATCGAAATGCCGGCACCTCAAAAATCTCCGGCTCCATCATCGGCTCTGTCCGAGCCGGTTATAAAATCATCACCACCATCTTCAAGCTCATCCTGACATATAAACCAAAATAAAAAAAGCGAAGCACGAACGCGCTTCGCTCTGGTGTTTGTTTTTTTGCAGACCTTACTCGGCCTGCGTTACCAGTTGGGTAACAAAGTGTCTTGCAACATCATGTTGCAAAAAAATCTTTTAGCCCGCTGCAAGCAGATCAACCGATTGCCTGCCACCATATCCAGCATCTAATTCATGCCAATATCCAATCACGCCCTCACCATGTTTCCAGCACAATAAAATCTCACGATCTTCATGTACCGCAGGAAAATCAACCAAACCTTTTTCAAAGTCCTTTAGTTCAGCGCCCATGAAGTGAACTTCATCAACAAGCTCGCCAAGACGGTCCATCAACCGTTCATATTCGCTATCTGGACTCAAGCTGAATTGACTTTCACCCAGTTCTTCAAGGCGATGGCGTATCTCAACAATCTTGCCATAAACACCTTGAATGTCTTCAACCACACGACGAACGTATGACAAAGATTGATTCGCTTCTTCAAGTGTGAAGTACTTCTTACCACTTAAAGGTGCTTCCGCAGACTTAACTGATGCTTCATTAAAAGGCATGGCTCGATTCCTGTTTCTCTAAGGTAACACAAGGAATTATTCGACGGCTATCTCACAAGTCAACCTCTAATCGACCCGCGGTTTTGCCTATATCCTGTGTTACTCCTTTGTTATTCGATGGTCAGTCGTACCTTGCCGGGCTCCCTTCGCCCTGTGCTTAACCCTTTACCCCCCTGCGTCTATTTCCATTCTTTATCATCGGCCAGCATTTTCTCTGGCCGCCTTTTTTCTAAACACCATTATCCCCTAACACGCATACCCCTATCCCCCCTACCATCCATACAACCCCTCCATTCTCACATCGACTTGCCACCCTCGCGCCTTTATTGACTCTTGCAATAATACTTCTGCCGCCTCATATTTATCGCCACAAAAAGGCCTGCCACTGTTCCAGCGGCAGGCCGTTAATGTTTTATATACCCAGAACTGTTTTTTCCTGTTTTTTTTAATCTCGCCCCAAATCCGCATATCCCTATCAATCAGAATGCAAAACCTGCTCCATATCTTGGTCGTTCAACGTCTCGCCAAGCTCCCAACCCATTTGCCTATAGACCCAACTCTTCATATCAAGCACCAAGCTAAACAGTACTGGCACCACCACCAGCGTAAATGCTGTCGACACGATTAATCCACCCACCACAACACTGCCTAACCCTTTATACAATTCACTACCTGCACCGCTAAATAGCACCAGTGGCAACATACCGAACACGCTTGTCGCTGTCGTCATGAAAATCGGACGCATACGTGTCCGCACGCTCTCTTGAATCGCGCGGTGTGGCTCAAGCTTCTCAACCTTATCCATCGCGCTCTCACCGATCCCCTTCATGAAGTTCAATGCCTGGTGCACGATCAAGATTGCATTGTTCACCACAATACCGATCAAGATCACAAAACCAAGCATCGTTAGCACATCTAACTGTTGATTAGGATCGATCACATTCACAATACGCAAACCAAAGAAACCACCTACCGTTGCCAGCGGCACTGTAAACATGATTACAGCTGGATATAAGAAGCTTTCAAAAAGTGCCGCCATGAGTAGATACACCACAAGCAGCGCTAGGAACAATCGGCTTGTCAGCAAGCTCAATAGTGTTTCAATCACGCCGCCATCCCACTTGCCAAGCAACGCACCACGCACTTCCGTCAGCTTGTCTGCCGTACCTGCGATTTGCACTTCAACATCCGGTGCGATCTGTCCGCTTGCTTTCATACCGCTCAACATGGACGATGCGATCTCATTCACTTTCGCAATCGCAGTCTCAAGCGCCATTCCCTCTGGCGGCGTTACGTTCAAACTCACTGCACGCCGCCGCTCAATCCGTTTAATCTCTTGTGGCGACTGCACACGCTTCACGTCCGCGATCGATGATAGCGGCACAACCTCCATGTTCCCTGATTTACGATCAAGCACACTCACTGGCACGCTCTCAATCAGATCCACTTCAAGCGGAATCTGCGGCGAACGAATCAGCTTCAAATCAACAGTCTCCCCACCGATGCGGTAATCGCCAATGATTGCACCGTCAACCAACGCTTGCACCGCTGTCCCCATCTCATTTACATCAATCCCCATATCCGCCGCTGCCACACGATTCACTTTCAACTGAACCTCTGGCCCGAGCAAATTAAAGTTCATCGGATTCGGAATGATCTGCGTAAAACCACCAAACTCCTGCATCATCGCCTGCATCATCGCCCCGCCCACTTTCTGCAGGTCTTCCATATCATTCGCGATCACTTCAACATCAATCGAATCACTCGACTCAGTCGCCTCACCAAAAATCGGCATCTGCATACCAAAACCCATCGAGCCAGGCATACCGAACATACGTGCTGTCAGTAGCTTCGCAAGCGGTGCAACATTCTGACGATCCGAACTTTTCGCACCCATGATCATGCCCCCCGGGTACGCCACATCAAAAAAGTGTTCAATGGGTGGTATATTCTTCACCACTGCATCATCCGGCCCCATCGGCATCGGATTCATTACAGGCGGCAAACCTTCTAATTCGTCATAACTCTTTGCTTCCCAGTATGGACGAAACGCATCTTCAAGCTCACGTGCCATCCCTTCCTGGAACGGGATCGTGTACCCCGGAGGATTCAACATCATCCCGAACACAAAGTTATTGTTCCCACTCGGCAAATAACTACTCGGCGGCATCAAGAACCACGCACCCAGCAAGCTAAAGACCGTAAACACTCCCACCAGAGCAACACGCATCACAAAACGCGCCGGCATCTCTGCCACCACCCAATACATCCCATTCGCAAATTTTTCTGTAATCCAACCCGCAAGTGCCGCCACACCAAACAACCCTTTGATCTTACTTGTAAAGCCCCAGTGCTTGTGTTCCTTCTCTTTACTGGTCAGGAAACGCGCCCCCGCTGCCGGGATCACAGTGATCGAAACCAGCATCGACAACATCACTGCCGCGCAGATTGCGATTGAAATATCGCGGAACAGCTGCCCCGCTTCTTCTTGCATAAAGATCACCGGCACAAACACAATCACAGTCGTCAACACCGACGCCAAGATTGCGCCCCAAACCTCTTTCGCACCGTCATAAGCAGCACGCATCGGATCCTTGCCCATCCCGATATGACGATCGATGTTTTCAAGCACCACAATCGCCGCATCCACCACCATACCCACTGCAAACGCAAGCCCTGCCAAACTAATCACGTTCAAGCTTCGACCCGAAGCGGTCATCACCACAAACGTGCCAATCACCGAAATCGGGATCGCCATCATCACGATGACAGTCGGCCGAATCGTCCGCAAAAACACCAACAACACAAATCCCGCTAGCGTACCGCCAATCACCAGATTCGATTGCACCAACTGCACGGCATCACTGATATAGATCGTCTGATCATAAACCTGTTCCATGCTCAACGTCTTATCAATACTTGGCAAGACACTTTCATTAATCCGCTCAACGCGATCTCGCAGACGTTCCATTACCTGCATTACATTCGAGCCACTCTCACGCGTCACTGGGAGCGCCATCGCTTGCTGCCCTTTGCTGTGCACAAAGTCCCGGCGTTTCTCTAATGTCAGTTCTGCATCGCCGATATCTTTTACGCGCACCGGTCCTGAATCGTCATACGCTACGATCGTCTCACGAATCGCATCCAGATCTTCATACTGACCTACTGTGCGTACACGAACATCAAGCCGTCCCTCTTCGATCTCACCCGCACTCACATTGATGTTCTCACCACGTAGGGCACCAATCAATGAGTTAAAGGTCACGCCACGACGAGCCATTTCCTGTGGATCAATCTGAACATGAACTTCTCGCTCACGGCCGCCATAAATCTGCACCTCGTCCACACCTGAAACACGCTCAAGCTCTGGCTTCACCCGCTCGTCAACCTGATCGTAAAAACTCTGTATATCCAGATCAGGATCACTGCTCGTGATCACCAGCCACGCGATCGCATCACTCCCGCCCTCTTCCGTCTCACTGATCACCGGCTCATCTACATCATCCGGATAGTCCGGCACCTCACGCAGCTTATCGCTTACCTCCGTACGCGCCTGTTTGATATCTGTCCCCACATAAAACTCAAGCTTGATTGTCCCGCTACCCTGCCGCGCATTCGCTGTCATCTTCCGAAGATTTGATACACCCTTAAGCTTATCTTCCTGCCGATCGATGATCTCCTTCTCAATCTCTTCAGGACTACGACCGATCCAACTCGTCGTCACGGTGATCTGGGGCTTATCAACATCCGGCGTCAACTGAATCGGAATCTGTGTCAGCGAAATCACGCCAAACAATAAAATCAGCAGCACGCCAACACTAACTTTCACCGGATTCTTGATTGCAAAACCGATAATATCCATATTCAGACCCGCATCTATTTGTTGTTTTCTTTTTTGTCTAACTTGATCCGCAAGCATTCATCTAATCGATGATTAGCCCCATAAATTAACCTGCGTCTTTTGCTTCGCCCGTTTCACCAGCCGTACGATGCTCGACCTGCTTAACATCAGAACCTGGCATCGCGCCACCGTCGATCATCAGCGGTTGGCCCGGCATGAAGATTCGCTCAGCACCCATCACCACCACTTGCGTCCCGCTACCTAGCATGGCCTTCCCAGTCGGCGATACAGGTTCAACCACCATCCGGTCACCCAAACCGAACAGAAGCTTCACTGGCACACTCATAGCCATCGGCATCCCCTCACCCTTTGGATTTGGCATCGCAACCCAAATCACCGGCCCCTTCACCGTTTGTAGAATCGCATCCTTGCTCACAGTGACCTGCTCGCGTGGTTCACCAATCGGTAATCGTGCCGTCACACTCATCCCCGGCAACAGCCGCCCATTCTCATCACTCATGCGAACCTTCACCGGGAACGTCCGTGAGCTACTACTTCCCATCGGCGTTACACTCACTACGTTCCCCTTTACCTCTTCGTGCATCGCATCCATCGACAATACAACTTCATCGCCAACTTTGATCTGATTAATGTATCGCTCCGGCACATTCACCACCGCATCAATCGTTCCACTAGAAATCAATGACGCAATTCCTGCTCCCGGATTCACCCACTGCCCTTCTTCCGTATCACGACTAATCACCACACCATCAAACGGTGCAATAATATTCAGTCGCGACAATTGCTCTTCCGCTCGACGCACCGCAGCCTGTGCTGCTTCCAAACTAGCCGAGTCACTCTTCACTTTGGCACGTGCATCAGCAACTTCCTTCGGCTTTGCACTCCGTGCTTTCTCCAATGCTTCAAGCATCGTCAAATCACGCATGCTCTGATCCAACGTCGCACGCCGCGCCGCCTCATCCGCTTTAGCACTCTCAAATGCAAGCTGCACCCATGTCCCATCAACTTCTGCAATGACTGTTTCTCCACCCTTCACTACATCGCCTTCACGCACCGGAACATGTTTGATCTTCCCCTCAACTTCACTCGCCACCTTCGACATCTGCAATTCTTCAAGACGTCCTACAACATCAAATCGATCCTGCACGTTCTCCAATTGCACATCTGCTACACGCACGTTTGCCGGCGGCATTCCAGCTTCCGCCTGCTCTTTCAGCATCGTCTTGTACTGAGCAATGCCTTCCTCAGCGAATTTGGTAATCACAAACTGATACACCGCACCCACGATCAGCCCACCCAACACCACGCCCACCAAGCACGTAATCATGGATACCCAAAATACTTTAACCGTTGAATGACCTGTTTGATGCGTCATGCCCATGTGTCCTCTATCAATCAATAAATGACTATTCGATTCCCCCAAAAAACGGCTGGCCTGCTCTCGCAGAACTGTTCATCAAACAACGCTTGATTCCCCGTGCGCTGTACGATACAGTTAGTACACTGTACGAAGATGTGCTGTTCAGGTCAAACCTGTAAAAAAACAATATAATCAGCTTTTTTACAATGGCCCCAAAATCACCAAAATCCCGAATATCCGCCAAGCCCCACAAAGCCACTTGGGACAAGGCAGAGCCCGACCAGCGTCGTGATCTCATCATCGACGTTGCTTATGACATTCTCACCACAAAAGGCATCGATCACGTCACCATCCGCCGTGTCGCCTCTCAAATCGGCGTCGGTGCCATGACCCTCTACACCTATATCGACGGCCAGCAAGGCCTCCGAACCGCCCTCATCGACCGCGGCTTCGAGAAAATGGGTGAAAACTGTGACAAAGAAGCCAAGCACACCGGAGACTGGATCGCTGGGTGTTCCGCCTATCTCGACTTTGCCGTCAGCCACCCCAACCTCTACAACCTCATGTTTGCCCACCCACTTGATGAGCAAGACCTCGCTCAGATCCAATCGCACTTCGACGAATGGGAAAAAGAAATCTACGACGACTATGCCGCTCGCGGCGTGCCCGAAGAACAAATCAAAGACATCGTCGAAAACACCTCACGTAATCTTTGGATCGCCATGCACGGCTTCGCCTCCCTACTCATCGCCAAACGTATCCCCTGGAACGCTGAAGAAAACAATCAAATCCTCCAAGCCATTGTCACCAAGCTCTGCCCCGAAGTACCCGCACTCAACAAAACACTCGACTAGCATCCTGCTATCGATCTCTCATCACGAAAGCGAATAAACATCATTACCACTTCATTTTTCAGCCACACGCTGCAAGTAGGCTATAAACGATTGTCCTTCATATAGCTCATATCCATCTACAACCTCCGTCGTCAAATCCTCAAAATACTCATCCAATACCGTTGCTCGCTCATGAGCTAATGGTGTAGAACAATAGCACACCGTACTCCACTCCGCTTCACCAGCTTCATTTACGACAGCTCCCTCCAACCCCTTAACAATCTCACCTCCATCTGGCTTCTGCGTAGCAATCTCTCCACTCTCTAGTTTTCTTAGCAACGCCCCCGCTTGATCCGCCTTCAACTTCGCTTTTACATGGTAATACATTTTGTAGTCCTTCCAGTTATCGCCACAAATCACAGCAATCACGGAATTCTACTCATCGTGTCACACGACATCTCCTCCCAAATTTTTTGACTCTCACGCAACAATTGAGACAGCCTTCGAAAATATATCGCGCACATCACAACTACTGTCACCAATAACAATACACACGACATGATAAACGTCGGCTCTTTATAAAAAACATAGCCATCTGCCGCTGACTCAAAACCCCAAAAGCATAACAGCAGCACCGGAGCTAATACCGCCAATGTCTTAACCGTACTGATCCGACCAATCCGCTTCAGCAAAGCCTTTTCCTCTGCCCGCTTTCTTTCAATCTCTTCCCTCTCCTCTTTATCCTCACACTCACCCGCATACCACTGCCCACATTCCGGACACTCACCTCCATTCATATGCCGCAAGTCATACCCGCAAACTAGACACAGCTTCACCCGATACCGCCGCAAATTCACCGCCTCACAAAACGGTAGAACAATACTGGAATCATCCAAATGCGCCCCCCGTCTGGACTTCGCTATCCACTTAATCACATAACCCCCAATCGCAACAAAAACCTCCCCAAAGATTAGCAACATAAACAACCCCACACCAACCACTAAAGCTAAGAACCCCTCCCCCTCAGTCATAATCCAATACACCCCATACACAAGCACCCCCAATATCGTAAATCCAATAATCCACATAAAAAGTCGCCACCATACAGCACCCCTCTTTATCTCCTGCTTCTTCCGCGGCGTTACCCCCGCTATCTCCATCACATACGCATAATCTGCCCACCGCATCCCTATCTTCTTCTGATGTAAATACTTCCCCTTGTATTCTCGATAAAACAGCCTCATACCATACCTCCAAAGACTCTCACCCTAAGCATAAACCAATCTCCTGCTGCTCACCACACAATAAAACAAACCACTCTAAAGAGTGGTCTGCAATCATCTCTTCTTCACTTGTGCTCAAGCTTAATCCGCGTATTCCCATACCGTTACTTCAAGCTTCTGTACGCCCCACTGTTTGGCGATCTCATGCGTTGGATACAGCACATCCAGCTTGTTCCCCTTGATCGCTCCGCCACGATCCAACACAGGTACTGGACGCTCCCCGTTATAGCCTGGCACCGTTAAAATCGTTCCAAATTTAAACAGCCGCTTGTCCGCCGCCACCAATTTCATCCCATTGGTCCACACACTTTTGCCGCTTGCTGTAATCCCATCCGCCCACTTCCCGCAACTCCGCGCATCCGGGCTGTACGCCGTCACGACCATCGTCCGCGTTCCCACTTTCCGTAGCGGACGATCCCCGTAATACAAAACATCATCGTCAAAGGCTTCATTTTCAAATGCTACCTCTGTCGACATATTCTCTAACTCATGATTAGACAACCCACTCGAAACCAGATCCGCCCCATACACCAGCGATTCATCTGCCCAATCAGTATCAATCTCACGTGCATCTATCTCATGGTTAGACTTATCCACAACATCAATCATGTCGTAACTAAAAACATTGTCCGCGGATGGCTCTACATGCACCGGACTTGGCGCAACCGCCATCAGACTCACCGCACTGATCGGCCGAGGCAACCTACCAACCCCTTCATATAATTTCATTAAGAGAACCCCACCCAACAATAGAAATGCAACCACCACCGACAGCACCGCCGTCAGCGACACACCCATACCATTCTCCCGTACTGCCTCTCCATCTAAGCGGCTCACGTCTCTCTCCAAATGACATACTCAATAGTGTCTCGCCATCCATGACACCCATGAATCTTCATCGTCGCCGTCCTTGGCCGCGTCTTATGAGAAACAATCCTACACGATCATGTTCCCATAACCAAAAAGTTGCAAGGATTACATAAGTCATTTTTATATACCGCTCATGCGCACAAATACCCCAGCGGCGCATAAAAACACCCCAAAACCGTGGTCTGGGGTGTCCATTGTGCCCAAAAGCGCAGCTTGCAACCGTGCGTGCAACCGCGCCCCAAAATAGCTACTTCGCGCTGCCAACCAGCGCCGCTTTCCCCTCCTTCGCCTTCTCTGCTTCTGATTCTAACGTCTTACGCTTCCTGCCTTTACTCACCCACATCACCTGATCTTCCGCATACCAGATCCCCCGGGCATACGGCTGATGAATTGGCCTTAGGCAAACAAAATTAACTTCCTCGTCGTCTTGAGCAATATCACAAACACGGGCGGTCAGCTGCCCATTCAACGTCGCAACTGTATCACCCTTGTTCATGTCATGCCCCGTTATGTCTATTGCATGACTGATCTTATGCATATTTATTAGCTCCACGTGCTTTACACTTAAGGATAAACTCGATTTATTAACTTTCCTGATATCCCCCTCACGCCCCAGACATGTCCAAACCTTGTCCCGTACGTATAAACCATAGGCAAGCAATAGCTTAAGTCAACGAATCTGATACCATTCCACGTCAAAAAGGCATGATTTGCAATATCGCCCACAATCAGTGATAACACGCAGATAAATCCCTCTGGCGCTATCCCCATAGCGCTTTTGCAACACCAGATGGTGACAGCAGTTACCTCCGCCAAGCGCACCCCGCCGGCGGCAAACACCGGAGAATTCGATCATGGAAACCACCTTCATCTTCATCAAGCCAGACGCCGTCCAGCGCGGACTCATGGGGCAAATCCTCGGCCGCTTCGAACGCAAAGGCCTCCAAATCGTCGGCACCAAACTCATGAGCGTCCCCACCGACCTCGCTAAAAAGCATTATGCCGAACACGAAGGCAAGCCCTTCTACGACGGCCTGATCAAGTTCGTCACCAGCTCACCCGTCCTCGCGATCGCGATCCGCGGCGTAAACGCCGTCACCGTCTGTCGCACACTCATCGGCGCCACCAACGGACAAAAAGCAGACCCTGGTACTATCCGTGGTGACTTCGGCATGTCCGGCGGCTTCAACATGATCCACGGTTCAGACAGCCTCGAATCCGCTGAACGTGAACTTGCACTCTGGTTCCCAGAAGGCACCCTCGATTACAGCCGTACCTTGGACACATGGTGTTACGATCCATCCGATCTCTAATCCAGATCACACAAACAAAAAAGCCCGGCAACACGTCGGGCTTTTTCAATGCGCAATTCAATGTTCATCATCATAGCTCACACCTGCAGATAATATTATTTCGATTTGGTTTTGATGCCAGCCAGTTCACCAACGGCTGCACGGTCTTTTGATCCACACCATCCGCCGACAGTCGTAACCGCACATGCACCGGCCGCAACTGCAAGCTTGCCGCATTCTTCAAGCGAAAGATTTTCGAGTAAACCAGAAATTAATCCCGCGAGGAATGAATCCCCCGCCCCAGTGGTGTCGATCACCTCACCCGGTGGCTTGATGGCAGCCACTTCAAGATACTGATTCGGCAAACTTGACAGCAGTGCTCCTTTCTCACCGAGCTTCACACCAAGTATCCCCGGTGCGCCAAGCGATCGATACTTCTCAATGATCTTATCCGGATCTTTTAAACCCGTTTGATTCTGTGCCTCTATGAGTGATGGGACATAAAGGTCAAGGTGTGGCAACATTTTGTCTAAAGGAGATAACGATCCACCATCGCCAGCCGAATCAATCACGGTGCGCGTCTTTCTGGCACGGAGTTCTTCAAGTAGTTTAGGAAGATCCGATTCAATATTCGGGTTCAGGCCATAGTAACCCCAAAGAAACACGCGGGCTTGTTCAAGTGTTTCAATATGTTTGTAATAGTGACGCATGTCCATCTTTTTGGGTGCACCGTTGGCATGAAGGAAGGTGCGCTCACCAGATTCTGAAACAAGTACCGCCGTTGTAGATGTTGGCGCTTCTGGATGAACTAAGAGCGAAGAGGTATCAACGCCGCTACGTTCAAACATATCAGTAAGCATTTGGCCAAAAGAATCATTACCGATATAAGTGAAAACTTTAACGGACCGACCAAGCTTGGCCAAAGTGATACCAGAGTTAGAAGTAATACCTCCACCGATGAGCTGGATCGGGTTGACATGATGCAACTGCCCCTCACCAAGCGGCACGTCCAATGGTACCGGACCACATAGAATGTCCGCAACGCAAGATCCGCACACCACACAATCAATGAGTTTCTCATCCATATGATCATGATAACTGTGACACGAAAAAGCTCAAACCACTGTTGGCTTATGCTCCAAGGGGCAACGAGATTGATTGCATGTCCATGTACGAGAAAAGATTATTCTTGCTCGACCCAAACCGCTTCAAACGTACCTGACCCCGAACTTTCCTCACGAGGTGGGAGGCCATTAAACACATCATCAACCTGATCAGCATTTAACGCCACATTGTAGATTGCGACGCGATGGAAGGTTCCCTTCCATGCAGTGTTTTCTTCATAGTCGCCTGCCAACGCAAGAACATTGTCTACGTCCCACACGTTAATGCTACCTGTACGTGGCTCATTATAAACCAGCGTACCATTTTGATACATCTTGACATCAGTTCCGTCATACGTCACGACATAGTGTTGCTTGGCCGTATTGAGAAATACACTTGGATACATATCGGGCACACCTCGAGAAGAAGTATCCGCAGTACGGAGCATCATCGCAAACTGATCACTATGTTGCCCAACCGCAAAAGCACGCTGGTTACTGTTTTCCGAAAATGCGAGCATGTTCTGATCATTGGTCAAGTTCGTCGGCGTAAATTGAATCTCCGCGGAAAACTCTCTTGTAAGCTGGATCGCATCATGGAGCTTACTCGCGGTTTTGTGAATGATATCCGTCGTAGCAAGTGTGTTGTCGTTAATCCTCAGACTGTTTGTTGGACCAGAAAAAATTTCAGGAACCCAAGCCACCTTGGTACTGTCATGAACGTGAAGATCTGCAGGATCTCCATAATTTGAAATGTCTTCGATGACAGACGGAGGTGCAGTACGTGGGCCAGGCTCATTCAGATTGTAAAGGTTCGCAATCTGATTGCCATCAAGTACTCCATCATAAACACGAATATCATCCATAACCCCATTGAAGTAATAGTACAGAGGAATATCGCTCGATGTATTGCGGTCTCCACCATTCGCACCGATCATGATCGATTCAGTATTGCCTGTCCCGCCAGAAGTTTCTCCCAAACCACCATAGTACGGTACGTAGTAACGTTGCACGCCATTCACATATAACCTTGTACCATCATCACCCCAACAAGCCGCTACGTGATACCAAGTACCGGGTACCGTCGGAATCGAAGATGCATCGGTATAAACAGTTTCTTGGTCGGTCTTAATCAATAGCCGGATATAGTTTTCCTGCAGAATAACACTCATCAATCCGCCGTTACCGTACGAACTCAAATCTTTGGTAAACAAACCCTGATAGTTCGGCGAAACCGTGTCAGTCTTGAACCAAAAACTCACCGTACCATGATCAAGCAGGTATTCGCCCACATGCGGAATGGCGATGTAATCAGAAACCCCATTAAATTCGATTGCGCCGTTAATCTTACCTGAGGCATATGATTTTGCGCCATTATATATGCCGTCATTTCCGGCCGTACTGCTATCAGTCGCAATCGTCGTCGAACTATCCGATCCGTCAACGTCGTAAGAAACATCATCCCTTAGTTTTATCTTAACTTTACCCCCACCTTTAAAACTCTCCGCAGTAATCGCGCCATCAAATTCCGTATCTTCCCATATTTCAACACCACCTTTTGGATTTGCCAGCAATGCATAAATCTTGCTCTTTTTATCCCCTGAGAATATCGCTTTCTTATCGTTGCCATACATCAATATCACACATTGCTCTGGCTTATCTTTCTTTCCAATTTCTGCCTCATCATAAACACTAACGTCCCCACCTACATAAAATACAACTGAAGCATGGCTTGAAACATCAATCTCTGCTTTCGCGCTTATGATAAGATCACCTGTCACGTGAACACGTATATCATCTTTAACGTGAAATTTTGCATCCTCAGTAAGCGTCAACGAGCTATAGGTCACATCAAATACGCCGGGGCCAAATTCTTCGGGAACATCGTAATGATCCTTATCTCCAAGCTCAAGGGCTCCTGAGCTTGCTGGAAGATCATCTGGCACAGCAACCCCAACAGGCAAATCCATCAAAGCACTTAATGCACCACGCGTTTCCTTAATTTTTGAACTATCCCATAAGCGGATCGCTGTATAAGGATCGCCGCCAACACCACAGTATCCCGAACCTTTAATCTCTGCCTTCCCACTCATTTCAAAGATCGAATCTACCGTGCTGTTAGTTGCGACAAAAGCATTATCTTTGCTTCCCTTACTTTCAATTTTAATGTCATCCCAAAGCTCAATCTCATTCTGAACACGTAGGCCCGATACCAATGTGAAAGAAGGAATCCCGCCTACATCTTCATCTAACTTCCAGTGACCAACGAGTTGCGTGGTAACATCGGAAGGTTTAGTAAAATCGTAGGCAACAATCGGCACTGGCGGATACGATATTTCTCCGCCATCTGATGCCCAGATCAGAATATTCTTTAAGAGTGTTTTACCATCCGTGGTCAGATCCATCATTGAATCGCCATACGGCGTCAACACACGTCTTCCCGCCACGGCGTTTCCATCTATATCATCTTTCCCTTTTTCCAACGTCACAATACAGAAATCCTGCGGCGTGGTCGTATGCGATAACCCCAACGAAACCGCATCATCCGCAGGATAATTCGCAGAGGTCACATAACTACCATCATCCTTGATCTGAAGATATCCAGTACTGAAAGACGAAGTAATCGGATGTGAATTATTTGTGATGTAGATATAAGTCCCGGACATGTATAACTGTCGGCCTGTATGCGCAATCCCTATCGTACTATTCGTATCTGGATAGTCATACACTACACCTATTGGCGCATCCTTTACTCGTCCTGCTACTGTTGAATTCATGTATGAGTATGGCACGTAGACACAAGCATTCTCTGCAAAAGCTGCATCATAAACTGATTGCGATGCGTATCGATCAATCAAATTTACTGTAAAACCAAGTTCTTCAAGCATTTCTTTGCGTGCGTACTCCATACCATCTAGCGAGTCAGCATCATACACAACGAACAGGATCGTATCGCTCTTAGGTTCTTCACCACCGGGTTGAATGTTGGCGGATACTTCATGAGTCACTCCGCCGAATGTACCCACCACACGCAAGGTAATCTTATCACTCGCATCATCACTAAGATCGCCATCTTCGTCCGTGCCATAAACAGAGAAGGTACCACCTGCGAAAGATTCGTCCGCAATCCATTGTCCGGAAGCATACGTCGTTCGCCAATCGGCATCAGTCTTCACATAGTTAATTGCAAGCTCAAGGCCAGACTCTGCAACAGATCGTGCGGTTGCATGCTTGGAGACATTCTGCGCAATACCAACACTCGTCGATGAAGTCGCAATAAAAGTAGCCGCCAAAATCGAGCCAATGACCAGCGCAAACATCACCAACAGCATCGCAATGCCATGTGAACGAGGATTGGAATTGTAAATAAAGGTGCTGTTCATAATAGAATCAATTGGCATTTCTTAGACGAACACTAAATACGGTTGAATCAGTCATATCACCAACGCTCGTATCCATGCTGCATGAGAATAAACGAGCATTCTGCACATTCGCATCACTCAATGAAAAGTGAAAATCCGTAACATTCTTCGCCCAAGGTTCGAACGTAAAATCATCATCATTCGAGTGCCCTGAAATAATCATGAAGAAATTCGCATCTAATGCTAACTCCGTAGTCAATGAATCATCCGCCGGGCGCAACACGATCAGTCGATCAGTACTGTCGTCGTACAGTACCATGCGAAGCTCATTTGTATTGGGAGTGCCAGATTCATCTTTATCAGCATGCCATAGCACCAGCCAAGAACCATCTGAAGCGGTATCAAGCACCATACGTGACGATCGCATCATGGCTGAAAGGCGGGTGGTGATACGCTTGTTAGTAGCAACAAGTGATCGCATGTCCTTGGTACTGGAGGTGCCATAGGTCACAGCTGACAACATTGAGGCAATCGCCGCGCCGATAAGCCCCGTTGCTGAAATCGCAAGCATAAGTTCAATCATGGTCAGGCCAAAGCATCTATGACGACGAACGTGTTGTTGACGTATGAACATCTTTATCCCCATTATTATGATCCTGTAGGCTTCGCGACCCACCTTGCAAGCGTCCACGTACGACCATCTACATCGACCACCGTTACCGTAAGACGGAGCCCCTCATGATCGCCGCCGAGTGTAGGCACAGACAATGTTTCTTCGGCTACCGTCACTGTACGTGAGAAGGATTGAAATTTATCTGGCAGCAACACATTGGCTATATCGCGGATATCATCCGCAGCCTGCGTGTAATTGTGATAGTCGTCAATGTTGTCGAAGTCAGCAACACTTGATTCGCCGGCATCCGGGCCAAACGTTGTCGCACCCTCCGGATCGTCATAATCCAATGCAAGCACTTCATCTAACAGCGACTCAGCAAGCTCAATTGCATGTTTCTCATGAATCGAAGCATATGTCTGCATCTGCCCCGCAACGACTGCTTGCGTCAGCGCCGCCACAATGAACGCCAAAATCACCGAGGCGATCAAAACCTCTGGCAAGCTAAACGCACAAACGCGTCGTGATCGCCTGAGGGATAATGTTTTTTGTGTGGGTGTTATCATGCTTCTCCTGCCTCCCGCTGCGCAGAACGGGTGCGCAACTATCAATACATATCGGATCGTTCATCATCTTTGTTAAGCCCACAGCAACATGATTCCCACAGGAAATCCGCTTAATATCACTATTTTGGAAAAGCTGTCTCTGTATTTATGCCGTATGTTAATCGCTATAAACCGTATGATTTAACAGCGCTGCCTCAACACTCAAATGATCCTTCATCATCCGATCGGATACAACGTTAAAAACGTCGATAAACGGATGGTGAGACAACAGACACGGACAACTTGCGCGCATGGCTTTACGCTTATCGAGTTGATGATGGTTGTCATGATCTTGGGTATCGTCGGCGCACTAGCTGCCCCCATGTTCAGCAGCACCGATAGCGATCAGCTTAAAGCGGCTGCTCGTTTAATCGCAGCTGATCTTGCTTTTGCACAGATCGAATCGATCAGTCATGGTGATGATCTATGTGTGGCGGTGTTTGATGCCACAGATCATAAATATCATCTCGCTAAGGCAAGTGACACGACCATACCCATCAAAAACCCAGCCGACCAAAAAGACTATGTGGTTGAGTTTGGTAAAGGACGCGCGGGAACACTTTCGGGCGTTCAAATCCACGCTCATTCATTCGACGATGATGACGAGCTTAGCTTTGGGCTTTACGGACAACTTGATGAAACACTGGACCAATCGATCACACTCACTAAAAATGGGCTGTATCTGAAGATTTGGGTTGATGCGAACTCGGGCGAAGTTGAGATCAATCCTGTCACCAGTACACCTTGAGATAACGATGATTCAGTTTGGTATAGGCGATGCGGGCGGGCGCGTGAATCCCTGCTCTTGCCGCAGTTCTCGAAGAATATCGGCCAAGATGCGTGGATCACGGTTTGCGAAAACATGGCCGATGCCTGAAAAGGTACGACCTACCCACCAGATGGGTTCACCTTCGGGTGCGGTGTTCTGTTCGCCAACGATCAGATCGTGCAACCGCGCATACGCTTTCAGATCAAAACGATGATTGACAGCATAATCCTGATCTAACGCTTGAAGTAAATCGCTATCGGTGATCATGTCGCGAGCACTGGGATCTAACATACCAAACGGAGCGAGTTGCGCGCCCTTGTGAGGTGTACAGATGGTGTAGAGACGATTGATGTTCAACCGTTTGCGTAAGGAAGAGGATTTCTTGCCGGCAAACGTTGCGGTCATCGGCGCATCTGTTGGTGGAATGGCGGCATAGCGGGCAATCAGCCCGCCCATCGAAAAAGCGACGACGTCAACCTCAACGGTTTCGTACTCATCGTCTGACGGAAATCTCTTTTCCAACGTCTGCACAACAGTATTTGCGGAATCATTGAAAGAAGCTGTACCAAAAAATGACAAAGGTACAACGTGCTTCCTATCTATACCTTTGCAAATGTCGTCTGCCATACCTTGCGAAAACGACCGCGGTACCATCCAACCGCTCAAAACCAGTACTGGACGATCTGGCACAGCCGGATCAACAGACATGTCCTCTAGCGCCTTGCTTGCCTGCTTCATACTGATAGAAAAAGATGGATTCTCCCCTCCAGAAGTACAGCTCGTCATCATGAACAACAACATCAACAGCCATAATGATGATCTATAATTGCGTCTCTTCATCATGATACCTCCCAACGTAAGCCACAAAACAGCGTGTATGCATTGTACCGTCATACCGTTCGTTCACTGGATGCGAAAGATAATTAACCTTCAGGATCGGTCATGGTATAGAGATACCAGCGAGCCTTGGGGTTTTTGTGCTTGGTTTGCCGTTCGCAATAGATTTTCATGGTGTGCATAGATGTGGTTCGAATACGCCACCAGTGTCGCGCGAGATAGGCTTCGCCCATGTCAACGGTGGAGGTGGTCCAGACTTCGAGAACTTCATGGACGCGGTATTCGGTTTTGCGCCAAGTGAAGTGCGTGGGCAGGCCGGGTTCGCCGCGCGCAATCGCACGGGTGTCGAATGACCCGGCTCGCGGGGTGATGGGTTCTGAAATGAACTGTTCCATGATGTTGTTCAAGGTGCGGCAACGTGGTTGGTGAGCGTGCCGATATTTTCAATGGTGGCAGAAACGGTGTCGCCGGGTTGGAGCCATACTGGCGGGGTGCGAGCAAAACCAACGCCGGCAGGCGTGCCGGTGAGAATGATCGTACCAGGCAACAGCGTGGTGTCCTGCGAAATAAATGAGATCAACTTCGCCACACTGAACATCATGTTGGCTGTTGTGTCTTCCTGCATAGTATTGCCATTGAGTGTGAGTGAGATGCTGAGATTTTGTGGATCGGTGATTTCGTCGGCAGTCACGAGTATGGGACCAAGTGGACAAAAAGTATCGAAGGATTTGCCGCGAATCCATTGCCCTCCGCCGGAGTGCTTCTGCCATTTGCGCGCAGAGATGTCATTGGCAATGGTGTAGCCTAGAACATGGTCAAGCGCGGCTGCTTCGGAAATATTCTTGCCTTGGATTCCAATCACGACGGCCAACTCGGCTTCATAATCAACTTCGCCCTTCTCAGAAGAACAGGCGGGGATAACCACAGGAGAACCGGGATCGGTGACGGCAGATGTGGGCTTCATGAAGACGACGGGCGAGGTTGGGATTTCTGCACCGCCTTCTTTGGCGTGCTCAGCATAGTTGCGGCCGATGCAATAAATGTTGGCCGGCAAAAGCGGCGCAAGCAACGTCTTGATGCGGGCGACCTGCCCTGTGGGGACCCAATCGGCGGTTTGGTGGAGCATACCCTGATCAGCATCCGCCGCTGGAGCTGTGAATATCTCAGCCGATTCTTGATCTAAATATTTACCATAATGGCAGTTACCATCATCATCCGAGAAGCGTACGATTTTCATGAAGTTCTCCTGCGGGTGAGAAAACGGTTATAATTCCGCGATCCCATGAGGAACGATCCGTGTTGCAATGAAGGGAGTCATCATTGGCGAACCAGCAAGCGAGTTCTGAGCAGGCCACTGAGCCGTCATCGAACTCAACAGATAAACATGATACCACCAGCCCGAAGACCTGGCAGGACCTCAAGAGCAGCGATGTGCCTGAGGGGCTGTGGATGCGATGCCCAAACTGTGAAGCGATGAGCTTCAAGAAGCAAGTCGCTGAGAATCGGCACGTCTGCCCTGAATGTGATCATCATTACCGCATCGGTGGGGACGAGCGCGTAAAGCAAGTTTTAGACCCCGGCAGCTTCGAACCGCTTTGGGAAGATTTGGCACCGACCGATCCGCTGGAATTTGTAGACCGGATTCCCTATGCAGAGCGCATCGTAAAAGAACAAAAGAAGACAGGAAACAAAGATGCACTGATCTGTGGCAAGGGTTTCATCAAAGGCCGCGGCGTGGTGCTGGCTGTCATGGATACACGATTCATGATGGCGTCGATGGGTAGCGTGGTCGGCGAAAAGATCACACGCTGCATTGAGCTCGCCACCGAAACCGATCGTCCGTTCATCATCATCAATGCCTCCGGCGGAGCGCGCATGCAGGAGTCATCCCTGTCACTCGCGCAAATGGCAAAAACAAGTGCGGCACTCGCGCGCTTCGACGACATGGGCGGCTTGTTTATCAGTGTGCTGACCGACCCGACCACCGGCGGCGTCACCGCGAGCTTTGCGATGTTGGGCGATGTGATCTTGGCCGAGCCGAAGGCGCTGATTGGTTTTGCCGGGCCGCGCGTGATTGCGAATACGGTGCGACAGGACTTGCCGGAAGGATTTCAACGGGCGGAGTTCCTGCTGCAAAAAGGCTTTGTCGATCGTGTTGTCCACCGCAAAGATCTGCGGAGCGAGATCGCACGGCTGATTGACTACGCTGGCAAATAATCCTTCCATCACCACATCAAAATGTAACACACAAGCATCACCATACGGTGGTGCTTTTTTTATAGGAACATATTTGCCGCCTATTATTCTGATTGCATCACACGGACCTCATCGGGCAAACGCTCCTTCACATAACGGTGAGCTTCGGGTTGGCTAAATGGTGTATCTGTAGGGAATAAGCGGGGGACTCTCACGGGTTGAGCCTGTGGAAAAACAAGGATATGTGCGGCGAAACGCGGGTCTGGCCGATGAAGGAGAGGTATGGCGGAACGCAGATTGATTATGGACAATGGGCTTGCGCGGGGATCGATCTCGCTCGGCGTGGTGCTATTCGCCATCCTCACGATGACGGGGACAACAGAAGCAAACGATAAACTTCGGCGAGCTTACGAGCGCGTCAAAGGTGTCTCTGCACAAAGTAACAAAAGCAGCGGGCGTGTGGTGATCCATGCTGAGGGTGAAAGCAAATATAAAGGCGCCAAGCGGTACAAGTCCAAGCACTATGTGATCCATACCAAGCTGTCACAAAAAAGGGTCGTGCCGATTGGACAACATCTCGATCGCATGTTCGTTTTGTATGAGCAACGCTTCGGCGGTCTCATGAAAGGCGAAATGTCCGAAATGGTCTTGTACCTGTTCGAGACAGAACGCGCGTACCAAACCTTTCTGCAAAGCAAAGGTGTGATCACCAGCAACAGCGGCGGCATGTTCGTCTACAAAGGCAACGAACAATTCCTCGCAGCTTGGATCGGTGACAAGCCGCTGCGTGATGTGCTGAGTACATTACAACACGAAGGCTTTCATCAGTTTGCATGGCATTATCTTGGGATTGAATTGCCGGTGTGGATGAATGAAGGTTTAGCACAATATTTTGAAGATGCGGTCATCACCGGCAATGAGCTTTCAACCGGCCTCGCCGATGCGCACCGTTCGCGGCTGGTGCGCGAGATGATCGCTAAGGGAAGAATCATCCCCTTTGCGGAGATGACCCGGCTGGACAATGATGATTGGGCAGTAATGCTGCGAACCAATGCCGACAAAGCTAATCGCCTATACGCACAGGCATGGTCAGTCGCATATTTTCTGATACACGCGGACAACGGGCGGTATGCAAAGTCATTGAATCGATATCTAACCATGATCAGCCGAGGCGAAGACGGCGAAGAAGCTTTTAAGAAAGCCTTTGCTGTGAGTTGGGAAACGTTGAAGTGGCGGTGGCGGGTCTATGCCAAAGAACTGGAAAGCCATCCGGTGAACACTGCAGTGGAGCGAATGAAATATCTTGCAGTGGCGCTCAAGCATCTACATGAACAAAAGCACAAGATCCCCAAAACAGTACGTGAACTCAAAAAGCTGCTGTTGCGATACCAGTTTGAAGTAACATGGACGATCAACGGACGCAAGCGCACCATCAAGGCAAATGATGATTCACTATATATGTACCCGTATCAGGGCCGAGAGGAAGTGTTTGAACTTCTAGATGCCTCTCGCAATGATTTGCCGCCACGGATCATCGCACCGGGACTTGATCCTGAACCGATGCTGACATGGTCCAAAGGACCTGGCGGCAAGTTGGTTCAAGAGATTGAGTACAAATAGGTTTGCGTTTACAGAACAAACCGCCAGCGTGAACTTCCGGGGAGAATCAGACGCCAATCATTTGATCAATGCCTGTAAGTCCGAGCGGTTCTTTTGTGAAGAACGGCTCAGCATACTCCGTACCAATGCGCGACCCCATGTAAGCATTCATATTGCGGAGCCAATCGACAATCTTGCGATTTTTCTCAGGGATGACGAACTGTGTTCCGTAAGCTTTAATTGATTCGATCTTCTGTTCAATATGCGGAGTTATGTCAAGGCAGAAGGTAGGATCGGCAACCCAGCGTAAATGCGTACAGTAGTAGTAGATGAGCCAGCGTGGGTAGATCGGCTCGCCGGGGATATCTGTTTGTGTGAGCTTGGCATCAAAACGCGCATCCTCAACAATGCGCGTCACCGCACGATGATCAGGATGCGCATCCTCCTCAAAAGGAAGAAAAATGATGTCTGCTTGATGCTGCCGAATCACCGCGGCCATAGCGTGACGGGCTTCGAGAGTGTGTTGTACTTCGCGGTTTTTTAAGCCGAGTAGTTGACGTTTGACACCGAGAATTTTTGCGGCATTATCCCATTCGATTTTGCGTTGCTCAGGTGTGCCGTAAGGCGTGGGCTCACCGTTGGTCACATCGAGGAGGAGAATATTGTGGCCTTGCTGGGCAAGATTGATGATGGTACCGCCCATACCGAGTTCTTGATCATCGGGGTGTGGGCCGACGACGAGGATGTTTGCCATAAGTCTAACCTTTGATTAGATACTTTCGTCTGTGTGGTGCAAGCAATATAGCAGGATCATAGGCCAATAAACTGATCACGGTTGCGGAGCGATTGATAGAGGTGCTCCAGCGCATCCGTCATGGCCTGTGAGGAGTACTGTTTAGTGACAAATTTTCTTCCCTCGTCGGTTAATTTTCTAGTTTTTTCCGGGTTCTTGAGGGTTTCGATGATCGTCTCAGCCAACGCTGATTTGTCGCCGAGAGGAACGAGCCTGCCGGTAACATGGTCGATGCAAATGGATGGAATGCCGCCAACGTTGTAGCCGATGATGGGAATTTTACAAAGCAGCGCTTCAACCAACGTACGCGACTGACCTTCCTGGTAGGAGGGCAGCACTTTTACATCGGCTGCGGAGAGAGTACGAGCAATTTCTTTATGTGGGATGTAACCGGTGATAATGACACGGTCGGAGAAACCGAGCGAGGCGATCTTGTTCTCAAGATGCTCGCGGTTGTAGCCATCACCGATGAAGAGCAGGCGTGTCTCAGGGCCGAGTGCAGTGGCAAGATCGGGATAGATATCGAGCAGGTCATCATGGCCTTTCAGTGCATCGAGTCGAGCAAGATTAGCAATGACCGGCACCGACTGAGGAATTTTCATCATGGCGCGGGACTCTAGTCGCCAGTTAGGCTGAAGACGAAAACGCGACAGATCAACGCCAGAAGGTATGACGGAAAACTTTTCAGGTGAAGCGATCTTCTTTTTGGCAAAAGCCTGCACCATGGCAGGAGTAATGGCAATAAGATGATGACATCGCTTAGCAGCAAACTGTTCAAGGTAGACGTAGAGATTATGGATGAGTTTGGATTGATGATCGTGAAACGGAAGGCCGTGCACGGTGTGAATGACCGCCGGGGTGTTCTCTTTCCACGAGGCGGCGCGGCCGATGATACCGGCCTTGGAGGAATGCGTATGAACGATATCAGGCTTCTCAGTTCGGATAAGTTTGCGAAGGGCACGATAGCACTTGAAATCTTTGAGCGGATTCAGTTCACGAACCATCTCAGGCAGAATGATGATCTTAGCACCGGTCAGTTTGGCTTCTTCGAGTAGCGAACCTTCAGGACCGTGGATGGGGCCAAAGACAAGCGTGACCGTATGCCCGGCAGCAACCTGCGCACGGCAAGAAATCACAGTGTTCTGTTGCGCTCCGCCCTGAATGAGCCGAGTGATGATATGCATGATCTTCATGAGCGTCCCTCCCCCTTCCCTGTTGCGTCATGCTTATCGTTCATGCCAGCATCAAGTTTCGCACTTATCACTTTCGGCTTGGCCTTTAAATCGAGGCCGTACTTGATCCATTCGAGGCATAGGCCCGTAGGCGGAAGGGTCGGCCCCGCAAGTTGTCGGTCAGCGTGCTTGATGATGTCGTTAATTCGGGAAGGCTGGAAGTGACCGCGACCAATTTCGACGAGCGTACCAGCAATGATGCGCACCATATTCCAAAGGAAGCCACTCCCGGAAACAACAATGTGAACTTCATCGCCATGACGTTCAACGGTGCAATCGTGAATGATACGTACAGTAGATTCGCGTCCATGCCCGGCAGCAGCAAAACCCGCGAAGTCGTGCTGGCCGATGAGGCGTTGAGCTGCACTTAACATATTGTCTAAATCGAGTGGCACCCAGCAGTGGTAGACGTGGTGTCGAAGAGCGAGTGGTTTTTGTGTGCTGTTGTAGAGACGATAGCGATACTGTTTACTGACGGCTCCTGAAATGGATTCAAAAGTAGGAGAAACGATTTCGATATGGCGAGCATCAATATCGTCGGGAAGACGAGTGTTGATCGCATGCAACATGCGATCAAATGGGATACGCACAACCGCATCGAAGTGAGCAACTTGCCCGACGGCATGGACACCAGCATCGGTGCGAGAAGCACCGGTGAGGATAAGAGGATAGCCGATCAATCGGCGGAGCGCGGACTCAGTTTCACCTTGTACAGTGCGAAGGGGTTCTTCGTCTGGAGGTTCCTGTTTTTGCCATCCGTGGAAGTTTGTACCGTCATAAGCGAGAGTGAGCTTATAACGTTGCAGCATAAGACCACCTGCGTTCACTGAACTTTCCGGGTTGTCTGCGTCAGGAACGGTCATAGGTGAGTCAATCTAAGCGATAATTTAGATGTATGAGCTTTGCCGCGTTGGTTCAGTACGACATTTTCATGGATTCGGGGTCGATGTTGTTCTTCGCACACCAATCAAGGTAGGCAATCGGAGAAATTTCCGAAGGTTTGATTTCAGATCGTCCACCCCAGAAAACATTGGTGTATGTGATATCGATGCCAGCCTCTTTGAGGTGCTCATCAATGGCAGCTTTGTGTGCGAGGACAGTGTCTTTGTCGGTGCCGTGGGACACGCCCATGACATTGACGTTATTAAATTGTGGCCCGCCCTCACGCCAATAAGCATGGGTCATGCAGTGATGGCGACCAACTTCGATGCCGGCTTCAAGTTCCTTGCCGGATGGAACCGCCCAGTGGTAGAGTGCGTTGTAGCGTGTGACGGCTTTGCCATCGGCGTGTTTCTTAACGTGTTCAAGGAACGTGGAGAACCGTCCGATGACACGACGCTCGTTGAGGTCTTCAGCAATCGTACAGAATTCATCAAGCGACACACCGGCTTCTTTGGCGCGCGGCCCCCAAATATTTTCATTGAGTTCATCAGGCTCGAACTCACGCTTCAATGCAATGAGTACCTTCCATTCGAGATCTGAAAGAGTCGTGACAGTAACATTGTGGACGCGCCCCGGTTCATCAGTGCGATCGCCAGGATTTAGTTTACGACGGCGCATGTGTCCAACACCGAGTGAAAAAACTTTCTTGGCTGGAAGAAGGATGTAATCTTCAGCACCAGTACGTGAGGCGAGGTAGTCGCAGTGCTTGGACATGTCGTAGCCGATGGGGACTTTAAGTGTGGTCCAAAGTTTGTATTCAGAGCCGGGTGTTTCTTTGTCGGTCGATCGGAGGACGGCGTGCCCGGAGAAGGGATCGTTCTCAAACATGTAGTCGAAGGCAGCATTCAGATTATCAGCAGGCACTTTCCAAGCGACCAATGCACCGGGTGCGAGATTGGTGGCCATGAGGGTTTGACGAACACGACGAATCGTGCCCGCTTGCAGCATCGCACGGATGCGTGCGATAACAATATCGGTGCTAATGCCGGATTGCTCGGCGATCGCTGCGATGGGGTTTTTGACGAAGCCCTGAATCTTGTCCTCGGAAATGGCAAGAATTTGCGCGTTGATGGGGTCGTCGATGCCGGTCGGAGTTTGCATGTCTGTACTCATGCTGCGAATTGTATCATGTCGAAGCAAATCAAGCTCGGCGCGTACAGGTGCGACAATGTTGCCGAATGCGACAGCTTGTCATGGGAGTAGCCGTGATTGTTGGATGACGATTGAGCGGTGTGATAGATCAGTATTCGAAGCCGGTGGCACGAGTACGAATCTCGGGGGAACCGTCATTGAGTTTGCCTGCACTGATGATCCGAGCCACAAAAAGATCGTGATCGCCTTCAACATCCATGTGGCAGGCAACTTCACATTCCATGTAGCCAAGAGCGGCGGAGAGAATGGGAAGCCCGGGGATGGAGCCGGCAGTCAGATCATGACCAAGGAATGGGTCTTCTTTGAGGTCGCCGGGGGCAGAAAATTTTCTGCGGATAAGTTTATCGTCCGCGGTAAGCTGACAGAGTGCGAAGTGGCGAGACTCCGAAACAAGCGGCATGATCGGCCGACCTTTTGCAATGGCAACGCAGATCATGGGCGGCTCAAAACAGACTTGCTGAATCCATGACGTGAGCATGCCCATGCGCCGATCTTCATGCTGTGCGGTGAGCACATACGTGCCGCACGGGATCGCGCCGAGTTGTTCTGCGATGTTTTGGTCTTGCGTGGTGGGTTGCGATGATTCTGAAATATTTGAAGCCATGAAACCTCCGGTAAAGTTTGCAAAAGCAGCATAAGAACGATGGATGGGTGATGCAATCTATTTTCGGATTGTCCTGATAGTATACCAATAAGACCTTGATATTGAGCGGTTTGACGGCATACAAGGGTGACTCTAATCTTTTATTCATGAGCAAGAAAGCAGTCATTTTTGATCTTGACGGCACGTTGGTAAACAGCTTGCAAGACTTGGCGGACGCAGTGAATCACACAATGCAAACGCTAGGCCGACCTGTACATGAACTAAGCCAGTATCGCTATCTTGTCGGGCAAGGATTGAGGCGACTGATTTACGATGCGCTGGGCGGGGATGGCAGTGCTGAACATGATGCTTTAACTGATCGTGGGATCGAGATATTCCACATGTACTACGATGTACATCAATTTGACCACACGGATGTGTATACAGGGGTAAGTGAGTTACTGGATGTTTTAACCGAACATAAGGTTCGGCTATGTGTTCTCAGTAACAAGCCACACGATGCAACAACTAATATTACAAAGCGGCTGCTGGGGCGATGGCCGTTTGAAATTGTCTGTGGACATCGCGAAGGCATGCCGGCAAAGCCAAACCCTGCATCAGCAATGAAGATCATTGAAGAATTAGGGCTCGAGCCGAATGACTGTGTTTATGTTGGCGACAGTAAGGTAGATATGCTGACAGGGAAAAGTGCGGGCATGTTCACAGTTGGGGTGACATGGGGCTTTCGTGACAGGGAAGAATTGCAGCAGAACGGCGCAGATCAACTCATCGACCAGCCAATGGAATTGCTAGACTTTCTTGATTGATTAGGGGCCAACAAGTATTCACTCACGGATCATAACACCTCTACCTTTCATACGGACAAATCTTGTGAAACGGTGGTACATTGGGGCCTTTTTTTGCTATACTGCAAATTGGGCAGTTGGTTACTGTCTTAAAAATTTGTGAGCATACCCCTTCTAAACGTGGTGGCGGGTGGTATGTCTCTGGTTAAGTTTTTTGCATAACACATAGCAGCTATCGCTGCGCGTGAATAGAGACAATGAAATACATCTTTCTGATTGTATGCGCGCTATTGGTTCTACTGAGCATTGTCACGTACTGGAACTTCCCTGAAAATCAGAGCGAAGTGCCGACGATTTATTGGGTGACTGATCCTAATCCTGCGCGCGTCAAACAAGTTGCAACATTCGGTGATTGGCTTGTGAAGAATGGCCATACCACTGCAGATGGCAAGCCGGCAATTCAACTCAAAATCGATGCGTCGAACTTTGAACCGGTCAAACGCATCATCCAAAGTGTCTCTGGTATCGGTGGGGACAACATGGACATGTTCGGTGGCCGTGAGGTGCGCTACTTCGCCGAAATGGGATTGATCTCTGATCTGACAGATGACGCGAAGCGACTAAATTTTGATGTATCGCAAACCTATCCTGCCGTTAAGTCTGCCATCTCGATCGGAGACAAGCAATATAGTTTCCCCAGCAACGTCGGCAACATCATGCTTTGGGTGAACAAAGACACATTTGAGAAATATGGACAGCCGCTGCCGCCGGAATCATGGACGTTTGAAGAATTTGAACGCATGGGCAAAGCATTTGTAGCTGCGGCGAACGAACCAGGCAAACCACAAACTGTTTTTTTTGCACAGGGATTCGAGCCACTCACCATCCACCGCAGCATGGGGCTTGGTGTGTTCAATGAAACCATGACTGCCTGCATCCTAGACGATCCGCGGTACATCAAAGCGCTCAAACTAATACACAAGTGGACGTACGAGGATCGATTGATCCCAACCGACGCGGAGAGACATTCATTCAGTACACAGTCCGGCTACGGCGGTGCAACACCACAGCTCCTGTATAACGGGAACTATGGCATCATCCGCAGCGGACGGTTTATGTTGATTCAGCTCCGAGAATTCCCAACGCCGATGAACCTGAAAGTGGTCGAGGAGCCAAACGGCGGATACCCAAACACCAACATACGGTCACGCTCTTGTGCCGTGTATGTTGATAGTAAGCACCCGGAAGCTGCAAGATTGTTTCTATCTTATCTCGCAAGCGAAGATTACAACATGCAGATCGTGAATGATGCTGATGCGCTGCCGCCGAATCCGAAGTATGCGCAGCTTGAGGCATTCAATCGGCCCAAGGATTATCCCAACGAGTGGGGCACCCACGAAGTTTTCTATCGAAAGGCGATGACAATCGCTATCGGCGTAGAGTTCTGCCCGTTCGTCGCGGACTACACCGTCGAACGCCTCAAGGTCGAATTCCATGCGATGTACATGGAAAACCGTATAAGTGTGGAAGAAACGGCAAAGCTAACGCAACAGCGAATCAATGAGGAAATCCAACGAACACTAAGCGAAAAGCCACAACTTCAAAAAGTTTACAAGCAGCGCGTTGAGGATCAAAAACGAATCGACGAACTGAAGCAACAAGGCAAGAAAATCCCACGCGATCTCATCCGCAACCCCTTCTATCTCAAATACTACACGGACAAGGGCATGGTTGAATAATGCTGTTATCTAAAAAATCCAGACGAGAACTCCTTGCGGGCATCGCATTTCTCTCACCCAATATCACCGGTGTGATCATCTTCGTGGTCTTCCCAGTGCTATTCTCCATCTACATGTCCGTCACAAATTGGGACCTTACACAACATAATCCCTACAAAGACGAGCCGCTTTCCTTTGTCGGCCTAGATAACTTCATCCGCCTGTTTAATGAGCCAAACTTCTGGAAGTTCTTTGGTAACACGCTATATCTGATGATGGGCATCCCGTTCTTCATCGGTGCATCACTTTGTGCAGCACTGCTGCTTAGCCAAAACCCAAGATCTGACAGCCCACGCGTTTACCGCTGGTTGATCGTCTCCGCAATCTTTGGCATCTCAATTGCCATTATCTTTGCTGCCGGCTATGTCGGTACGGGCATGATCATCCTCCTCACAGGGCTCGTCGGTATGATCCTCATCGGTGGGATCACCGGCGGCAATACGATCTACCGTACATTGTTCTACTTGCCAAGCTTTACCACCGGCGTACCCACCTTCATCCTCTGGAAGCACATGTACAATCCGCGTACCGGGCCTATTAATGTCACGCTCACACCAGTACTTGATCACGTCAGTGCCACCGTCGAAAGTTTGCCACCATCGCTCGTCCAATCAGGACTCTTTATCGCGCTCTGCCTTATCGCGCTGCTTTTGTACTTCGCCATCAATAAACTGCGCGCAATGCTGTCTGACGGCGACCTTGGCAGCATCGCCATTATTCCTGCGATCGTTATCTTGATGATCCCAATCGTTGTTGCCCTGATGTGGGGACAAACAAGTACCTATGCATGGGCGCTTGCTGGCGTGGTTTTAATCATCCTCGCGGCTCAATTCATCCTATATTTCAAGTCTGAAAAGCTCTTTTCATGCTCAGCCATGGAAGGCTTCGGCAATGCGCTCTTGATGAGTCTTGGTGTGATGGTTGCATGCCTTGCGACGCTCGGCCTTGGTGCTGTTTTCTACAACCTACCTGCCATGGTTAGCGATCCCCAATCACCTGGGCTTGAACCTCCTAAATGGCTTTATGCTTACGAATGGGCAAAACCATCAATGATTATGATCTCGTTTTGGGCAGCGGTAGGATCAAACAACATGCTGCTTTATATCGCAGCACTGACGAATGTCCCCAAACAACTTTATGAAGCGGCGGACATTGACGGCGCAACCAAGTTTGCACGTTTTTGGAATGTGACTTGGCCGCAGCTGGCGCCAACAACCTTCTTCATCGCGGTGATGGCAGTGATCTATGGTTTACAGGGCGGCTTTGAAATGGCGCGTACACTCAATAAAGGTGGCCCAGCTGGCTCAACCACACCACTGAGTTACTTCATCTACACCGAAGGTTTTGAAACCGGACGACTCGGATATTCTTCCGCCATCGCTTGGGTGCTGTTCCTTTTCATCTTCATCATGACCATGTTCAACTGGACGTTTGGAAATAGATATGTCAACGACTAAAGCAACATTCAAATCCAATCGTGATGCGCGCAAATTCCTTGGCATATCCATGCTGCACCTGACACTGACGTTGGTGAGTTTTTTGATGGTCTTGCCATTCGTTTGGATGATCCTGACGAGCTTGAAAAACTTGAGCGATGTGGGAAATTCTTCTTGGCTCCCCACCGCAGAAGGTGGGTGGCATTTTGAAAACTATCTACAGGTCTTTGAGAAAATTTCGTTTCTGACTTACTACTGGAACAGTCTGTTTGTTGCGGGCTGGATTACTTTTTTGCAGGTATTCACAAGTTCGCTGGCGGCGTTCAGTTTTGCTCGGCTCAAATGGCCCGGACGTGACAAAGTGTTTTTCCTCTATCTCGCCACGATGATGCTACCCGGCTTGGTTCTCATGATTCCCAACTATCAAATCATGGTCTCGCTTGGCTTGGTCAATACCATGGTCGGCTTAATCCTCCCAGCAGCCTTCACCGCGTTCGGTACCTTTCTTCTCCGTCAGTTCATGCTGTCCATCCCCTCATCACTCGACGAGGCGGCAGAAATTGACGGCGCTTCAAAATGGCGATTGTATTGGGACGTTATCCTTCCGTTAGCTCGCCCAGGTCTGATCACACTCACCATCTTCACCTTCCTCGGAAACTATCAATCATTCTTCTGGCCGCTGGTCATGCTCAAGAGTGAACATAAATACACCCTCCCGATTGGCATCCTCGCTTTCGACACTTCCGCAGGACAAGAAACCAATCTTCTCATGGCCGCTGTCGCTATGTCGATCATTCCGCTTGTCATCCTCTTCATGATCCTGCAAAAACAACTTGTTGCTGGCATCCAACTCGGTGCCGTGAAAGGTTAATCGTACAAACCTAGCACATACGCCCGCCGATTGAACAGCCTAGCATCCGATCAAAACCACTACGAAACTGCTTGTTTTACAGGTATTTTGACGCTTCAGCCAAACCCGCACGCCATTCCATATAGCGATAAGGCATGTCGTATTGCTGGTGCAACTTTTTCAACGCATCCAGATACTTTTCATACAGATCATTCTGCCAATCCTGATGTTCCGGATCACAATAATACACACGGCAACCCAGCGGCCGCACCGCATGTGCGCCGCACAAGCCTTCCGCTGTCTGATACACGCAACCATCCATTCCCCTGCCCGCGTCATCAACCGACCGCTCCGCCGTCTGCAAAACAGTTAACGACAACCCTTCATGTTTCCCGCTATGCTCCTTACATGTTTCTTCGGACGATTGATCTAACTGCCCAAGCACCCACACAATCTCCACGCCCGTCACATACAGCAGATGGCCATAGGTATTGAACTGGCAACACCGCCCGGACGCATCGCACCTCGGCCCGCGTTCACCGATCTCTTCGTCTACCAAGCGGTACAACGATGTGATTGCATCATAAAATGTCGGTTGCACCGCCACACGTCGCCAGCTTTCCCAAAGCCCACGATCATCATCCCGCTCACACGATGGCATACCGCTGCGCTTATCCATGGATTAGAACTCGTTCTGGTCTAGAATGATGCGGATTTGTTCGATGGGATAGAACGTCCCCTCGCCTTCGGCCCCCCCGGCCATGCCCGGACAATCACGTGACGCTTGCTGCCACGTGCGTGGAGACCGCAGATTCTCCGGCCAAAACGGCCACGTTTTGCACTGTGCTGGTCGGCTTTTATAAAGTTTGCACCCTCGCTTACCACCTTCTAACTCAATCAGAAACACACAATCATATTCGCCATGCTCGTTCTTCTGTTCATTGAGCGACCACTTGCCAAACTTGCGGTGCGCGTACTGCTTCAGGAACGCTTCGGTTTCCATACCAAGATGCGCCGCCATGCCATGCGCCTCATTATCATTAAACCACACATACCCCGGCGCACCTGTACAACAGTTCCCGCACATTGTGCACGAGAAACGCAAACCATCGCTGTACCATTCTTCCTTATCTTTCTTCCACATGATCCTGTCCAAACATCAAAATTTGTTGGCACATTATACCCACTGCACCGCGTCACGATTGTCACGTCTTGATCATCTAAAAACCTGTCTTCATCATCATCAGCCGATCATCATCAGGATCAGCTAGCAGCGCCTGCACATGCACCGCTGCACATTCTGCCAATGATCGCAAATCATACCCACCTTCTAGCAGCGACACGATCCGTCCTTCGCAAAAAATCGCAGCCGCCTGCTTCAGCCGCCGCGTGATCCAATCAAAATCCGATGGCGTCAATTCAAGATGTGCGAGTGGATCATCTTTGGACGCATCAAAACCCGCAGAAATCAGGATAAATTCAGGCTCAAACGCTTCTAGCTTCGGCATCGCCTTCTGCAAGAAAACCTGTCGGTACTCCGCGCTGCACGTCCCTTCCTGCAACGGTAAATTCAGCGTGTACCCCTCCCCCGCGTCTTTGCCATGCTCATACGCAAAACCTGTCCCAGGATATAGCGACATCGGATGCTCATGCAGATTGATCACCAGAATATCTGGCCGATCCTCGAGCAGATGCTGCGTGCCGTTACCGTGATGCACATCAAAATCAATGATTGCCACACGCTCTAGGCCATATCTATCTGTGAGATAGTCTGCCGCCAAGGCGATATTATTAAACAAGCAGAACCCCATCGACCGATCGTGTTCGGCATGATGCCCCGGCGGACGCACCGCACAAAATGCATTGTGAATCTCACCCGCCATCACCGCATCTACCGCCGCCAATACGCCCCCCACCGCAAGCAGCGCAATCTCATAGGACTGTTCGCAAATTGCAGAATCATCCGAATCAATGAACCGCTTATCCATGCGGCAAGCCGTCTCAACACGCTCCACATAAGCTGGATCATGCAAACGCAACACACGTTCGACCGGCGCCGCCTCAAAAGCAAGCCGAACCAATTGTTCATCAAGATGAAGTTGCGAAAACTTTTCAACGATCGCGAGCAAACGATCGGCGCGCTCGGGATGGCCCGGCCCGGTATCGTGTATCAAAAACCGATCGTCATAAACAAACCCAGTTCGCATCGCTGTATTATACGCCAATCGATATGAAAACGCCTTCTCAGTATCTCATGTCGTTAGTTGCAACAGGATCACCCGGCAAACCTCACGCGCACTTACACCTTTGATTTTCAGTGTTTTCAGTAGCGTCGTCTGCCCCTTCACCACCACACAATCCTTCTTCCTTATCCCTACCAATCTTGCCATCATCTCGCACAGCATCTTGTTCGCCTTCCCGTCCTCCGGCGGTGCGCTTATCGCTACCTTCAACCGGTCTCCTAACACACCCACCACCTCGGTCCGTGATGCGCCCGGTGCCACCTTCAATCGCACCCAAACATCATCGCCTGCCGCTTTCACAATTTCGCACATTACCTCATCCATCATCACGCTCCGCAGGCACCACCACATTCGCCCCGCACTCCGGACATAGATCACCTTCACTCGCCCGCAAATCAAACCCGCACGCCAAACAAGCCGGCACTTTCTCTCCCGTACTCATCTCCATAATCGTCAGACGTATCCGCACCCGCAATCGCAACATCTGCCATTGATACACTACAGCTGTGCACAAACACCACAAACCAAACAAACTCGCCACTGCTACCGCGCCACCCAATACTGCACCTATGACTTTAAAAACAAGATCCAACCACAACATACTCACGATCCCGCCTAAAATCCCCGCAACAACCATATTCCGTAAATAAAAATATCCCAACCGCTGTCCACCAAACAACATCAATCGTTCCGACGTCGCCAGATGATCAAACTCAGGAAACGATTCAATCCGCCAGTACAGTTTCATCCTTTACCTTTCATCATCACATCCCAGAATCACAAAAATCACAACAGCTCTATCCTAGCAGATGTGAAACCTTGCCGATTATGCCGTCTACATAAACCATCACCACTGCTTCTCACAAGATTTCGATGCACCGCCGCCACATCTACGACGGGGCAATCGTACCTTTGTAACATGGGAACCGATCCACCCCAACCCCCGGAAGCGCCATCGCTCCGAAATATCCTCACTGCGGAACGGCCGCAAGCAAATCACCCGAACCGTCCAAGCCTTATCGACGCGCGCCCGTTCTGGCTGCGCCCACCCGCCCTTACTGTACTCTGGCTTCTGCTGATCATCTACGGCTCGCTCATCCCATTCAACTTCAACTTCGCCCCGCTACTCGAATCACACAACATCACCGCCGCACTCACATCACTTCTCCTCGCGCCTTCGTGGACTCCTGCCACGGGTGAAACCTCGTCCCTCGGCTTGCCACCCTGGCTCACCGACCTTGGCCTCAATCTGGTGCTCTACCTCCCACTCGGCCTGCTCGTCCGCCTCACGCTCAGCCGCCGTATTAAACAGCCTCTCCTGCAAATTCTTGCAAGCGGCATCATCATCTTCGCCACGTCCTACCTCATCGAATGCACTCAAGCTCTCTTGCCCGGCCGCGTGCCTTCACTCAATGATGTTCTCGCCAACGCCATCCCCAGTTGCTTTGCTGCCGCCCTCGCACTTTGGCTCCGTCAATCCAAGAATAAAATCATCTTCTTCAGCTACACCAAAATTATCAATCTCCAACGTGCCTTACAATCCAAGCTTCCCACCTTCCGCACTCACCCCATCATCACTTCATTTACCGCAATCGCACTTATCTCCTCCACAATCATCACTCATCTATACTTCAAAACTAAAAGCGCCATTGCACCACATACTCGCACTGAGTCAGACAAACTCATCAACCTGATTCCATTCAGCAAACAATTCAACCGCTCTTATGACGTGGCCGCCGCCATGATCAGCAGCAGTATGATTGTCTATGCGCTGATTAGTCTATTGATCATGCTTATTCTCCTCCATAGAACCAGCAAACACACTCGCATCACCCTCCTATTTATCGCTTTGTTCGCTGTCCTACTGCAAACCCTACTCACGATCAGTGCCGGACAGACCGCTGACATCACAGAACTGATCCTCGCGGTTGGTTCAGGTATCCTGCTCATCGGACTCACACATTTTATCTCCCACACGATCCGTGCGTCCTGTCGCCGCAAGCAAGGCATTCCCGTCACACACGACCGCCGCAACCGCGCGCACGTTTACCATGCATGATCATCCATCATACAAAACAGAAAAAATATAGAGTCAACCCCATCCTCATCACGCCGCGTGTAACCCATCACCCACCGGCATCACCTGCACATTATTCAGATCCCACTTCCGCATCGGCATCCCCGCCAAGTGATATGACATTCCGCGCCGCTCCAACTTCCACACCGAAAGCTGATCGCGTTTGATGATCACTGCTCGCGGCTGATGCGGAAAATCAAACGACCCCGTATTGATGATTGTGCGGCCTGCCATCTCCCAAATCCCCGCACGATGGATATGCCCAAAAATAAAGAACCGTGCACGCGGCACATACTCTGCCGCAAAATCACTCGCCGTCCGCGGCAAGCGATGCCAATACCAAAACACACGCGGTACCTCGAGCATCTTATTCAACCATTTCTCCGCCCGAGTCACCTTCGGCATGTCATGAGCCGCAAACTCATCCCACTTCACATGTGACGCATGCTGAGCCGCATGGGCATGCGCATACATCGTTGGCTTATCCCCCTCATCCAAACACGCCAGCGCATGTGTTCGAAGTGCCCGAAGATGCGGAGCATAATCGTTCCACGGCGAGATCGCCGGGTGCAACATGTCGCCATGTGTCAGAAAAACCTCTCCCTGATAAAGTGAAAGATGCCGCAGATCCGTAAGGTGTGGATCATGATTACCGGAAAGTAATGTCAACCGCACACCGTCTTCTTCACACAGCGTTTGCAACTCAAGCACCTGCTTCGCAGCTAACGCTCGGTGGATCGGATCATGAACCTCCGCCACATCACCGTTGATGATAACATCCGTCGCCCGCGCATGCTGCCAGATCGGGCGCAGCGCCTTGGGTCCCCAAACCTTCGCCTTCGGACGACCCATGTGCGTGTCCGACAAAATCACAATACGTCGCTTACTGTTATCCACGCAATGAATATCGACTCACCACGATGGCGATCGCCGCCAAACCCTATAAAAGCAGACTTCTTCTCAAACCATCACAACATATAATCCGCAAAATTCATCCAACCGCCCATCGGCAATCCGGAAAAAGATGATCAACATTTCTACTCCGCTTCGCCATCCGCACCACCACAGTCCCCGCTATTCTCCGATAACCTTTTTCCGCCGCAAGATGTGGTGATAGTGCTGTGCAAAGCGGTGCGCCTCATCGCGGATCGCCTGACACAACTTGAGCGCCACATTGTTTCGCGCCAACCGGATTGGCTCACTCTTCGCCTGCGTGTAGATCAATTCCTCCTTCTTCGCCAGCGAAATCACCATCGGCGGCTTCACATCCAAATCCTCAAACGCCTCCATCGCCGCGTGCAACTGCCCGAGCCCCCCGTCAATCAAAATCACATCTGGATACAGTTCATGCCCCTGCCCCGCCTCACGATATCTTCGACTCACCACTTCCCGGATTGACATGTAATCGTCATTCTCCGCTGTCTTGATTTTGTACCGCCGATACAAATTTTTCAGCGGCCGCCCATCCACAAAACAAACCTTCGATCCCACCGTCTCGTTCCCCTGCAGGTGCGCGATGTCAATCGCCTCCATACACCGCACCGGCTCATCCAATCCCAACACCTTCGATAACGCCGTCGTCGCCTTCTTGGGATCGGCCATCAAGCTCTCACTCTCCGGCTGCCACCCCTGCGACATCTTCCCACGCTCATCAAGTTTCTCAATCGCTTTGATCTGATCTCGCAAGATCGCAGCCCGCTCAAACGCAAGCTCTTTCGACGCTACCTCCATCTCCTGCCGCATCTCCCGTAACATCACCGACCGCTTGGATTCTAAGAATCGAATCAATCTGCGGATATCGTCCATGTACGCATCGCGATCAATCTTTGCTGCACACGGCGCGGCGCATTGCTTGATCGGATACAACAAGCAAGGGCGGAAATATTTCTTCTGCTCATCATCCTCCCGAATCTCCAGCTTGCACGTGCGAAACTTAAAAATCCTTTGCAACAACTGCACCGATTCCCGCAGCGCATACACATTCGTAAACGGGCCGAACACCTTCGCGCCCCTAAATTCTTCTGCATTAGGCTCGCGCGTAATAAACACACCCGGAAAATCATCACGCATCGTAATGACTAGATACGGGTAGCTCTTCCCATCTGTTAGCCGCACATTAAACTGCGGATGCAGATCCTTAATCAGCCGGTTCTCCGCCAGCAGCGCCTCCCACTCACCCTCGCATTCAATCACATCGAAATCATCAATCAACGGGATCATCTTCGATTTGTACAGCCCCAAATCCGTCGACGCCAAGAAATATGACGATACACGCTCATTCAATCGCACCGCCTTGCCCACATAAATTACTCGTCCCTTCTCATCCTTCATCAGATAAACACCCGGCACCTTCGGCAGCGACCGAGCCTTCTTATGCAGCGACTTCACTTTTGGTGATCTGTTTCCCATCGATTCCGCATCTATTATTTATTTACGTAGCCCAATATAGTATTCTAACCCATCGGCTCGCTCACCGTATCCCAACCTCAAGTAAGTCGTGACAGACACAACAAACCGCGGTAGAATTTCAGCATGTTTGATCCCCATCAAATTGAACCCACCTCCGTCTTTGGCCGATCGGCACAAAGGCAAAGTGGCATGAACCGGACCAACCGTCCGAGTCCGCCCATTCTCTAAATCTGCGCGTGATCACTTCTATTCACGCCGATCTACGACAACTACCTACTTTTCAAGCGTTTGACGAAGCCGTACTGTGATCAATGGATCGGTCTGTTTCTTCATCTATCGCGTTACTTCATCCATTCTGTTCAACCTATTTTTAATCTGTATACAAACATGCAGACCACGATCTGCATAGGGAAGACCAATCATGGCCAAAAAATCAACCGCACGCAAAGCAAAAGAAGTGCTCCTGATCGCTAACGGCGACCTGCGACTCTCCGCCAACCAAAACTGTTGGGCAGCCCAACAGAAAATGGAACAGGCCCTTACACAAGCCGTCAAAGATGTCTCCGGCGGCAAATACAAAATCAAACGTGCCCATCCCTACGACAAAAACGAAAAGCACGGCTTCATCTCTTCTCAAAAGCAAGGTATGGATATCTTCAAGAAGATCGACCCCAAAGCACCGCTCATCGTTGCCGAAGCTGTCTGGCAATACTCACATCATGTCCTCCACGGATTGATCACTCACCAAGGCCCTATTCTGACCGTCGCCAACTGGTCCGGTACTTGGCCTGGCCTCGTCGGTATGCTCAACCTCAACGGTTCGCTTACCAAAGCTGGCGTGAAATATGGCACTCTCTGGTCCAACGATTTCACCGACAAATACTTCACCTCACGCCTGCTCAAATGGCTCACCACCGGCAAGTGCACTCACCCCAAATCACACGTTAAAGCACTCCCTAAGGTCAAAGTCCCTACCAAAGCAAGCAGCACCGGCAACAAGCTCGCTGCCGAACTCATCAAAGATAAAGCCATCATGGGTATCTTCGATGAAGGCTGTATGGGCATGTTCAACGCCATCATCCCCGATCACCTCCTAAACCCCACCGGCGTTTACAAAGAACGCCTCTCACAATCCGCACTCTTCTACGAAGCCTCAACCGTTTCCAACAAAGAAGCCAAAGAAATCCGCGCGTGGTACAAGAAAAAAGGCATGACTTTTCACACTGGCAAGAACCACAAAACTGATCTCACCGAGGAACAAATCCTCAAACAGTGCAAGATGTACATCGCTGCGGTACGCATCGCCGATGACTTTGGCTGCGATACCATCGGCATTCAGTATCAACAGGGCCTAAAGGATTTGATGCCGGCCTCTGATCTTGTGGAAGGCACACTCAATAACACCGACCGGCCGCCTGTGAAGTCCCGTGATGGCAAGCGCGTCCTCTACCGCGGCCAAGCCATCCCGCACTTCAACGAAGTCGATGAATGCGCCGGCCTCGATGGACTCATGACCTTCCGTGTTCACAAAGCACTCGGCCAACCGGTCGAAAACACACTGCACGACCTGCGCTGGGGCGACTATGACGCCTCCGGTACCGTCGATGATTATGTCTGGGTCTTCCTCATCTCCGGCTCTGCACCACCCGCTCATCACATCGGCGGTTGGAAGGGAACAGATGGCCTGCGTCAGCCAGCTATGTACTTCCCCAACGGCGGCTCAACCGTGCGCGGTATCGCTAAACCCGGCGAGATCGTCTGGTCACGTATTTATGTCCAAAACGGCAAGCTCAACATGGACCTCGGTCGCGGTGGCGTGGTGAAACTACCCAAGAAAGAAACCGAGCGACGCTGGAACGAAACCACCGTCGAGTGGCCGATCATGCACGCCGTCACCTATGGTGTCTCACGTGATCAAATGATGGCACAACACCAAGCCAATCATATTCAATGTGCTTACGCCAAAGATGAAAAGGCCGCCGACCTAACCATGCTCACCAAAGCTACCATGGCCAAAGCCATGGGCATGAAGGTCAATATCTGCGGCACTAAGAAAAACGGCTCCGCTTGGTAAACCACACGCACAAGATCTAACTCATGATTAGATGCCGCATGCAATCGCTCACGCATGTTCATACACCCCGCCCACCAGCGGGGTTTTTTGTTTATATACCGTTCATCCGCAACCGATCCCTCACGCCATCCTTCTTCTTGCAATCCAGCAACATCACTCCCAAAAAACCCGGCTAGGCATGACAATAGTTATATAAAAACCCAAATATGAAACGCTTTCCATCCTCGTCATAATGATCAAACCCCAAATTAACAGCTGTTATCACATTTGCGTGTATTTTTTCTTCTCACATTCGCCGTCATGTTATATAACTATAGGAGCGAATCAATTTTTACGGCTTATCGCAAAAATGAAGCAAATACTTGGAGATGACCATGACGCACCCCCTGCTAACGGCGATCTGTGCAGCCAGCATGATGGGCACACTAGCCACTACCGCCTCCGCAATCGACCAGAATTCCGACTTCGCCGACTACCGCGGTATCTGGATTTCACGCTTTGAGTACGGCTCCTCCGCCAGTGTCGACAAGGCTATCTACAACTCAAAATACATGGGTTTTTCAGACGTCACCTTCCAAGTCCGCGGACAAGGTGATGCATACTACAACTCTAATTTTGAGCCACAAGTTAATTCCTTTGATGCGCTGGACCGCGCCATTAATCAATCTCACGGCATGAATATGAAACTCAGCGCTTGGATTAATACCATGCCCCTCTGGAACGGCTCCACTCCCCCTTCCGACCCTAATCATCCTTGGAATGCTCACCCAGAATGGCGACTTAAAAAAGCTGACGGTTCTACGCAACCCCCACAATCGGGCTACGTCACTGGCAACCCCGCCCTCCCTGCCTTCCAAGATCATATCAACAATATCGTGAATGATATTGCAACAAACTATGATGTTGACGGTATCAACCTTGACTATATCCGTATGATCAGCGGCGCAGTTAGCGAGGGCTACATGAGAGATGCCGCTACTGTGGCGATCTACACCGCGGAGAAAGGCGCGGCCCCCGACTTCAGTTCTTCATGGGGTCGCTATCAATACGAACGATGGATCGCCAGCAAGATCACTGGTATTGTCGAACGATCAAAAAACACACTTCATGCTGCAAAACCCGATGCCGTCCTCTCGGCCGACACATGGGCCAATCCCATCTCCGGCTCCGCATACTACCAGCAAGACGGTGACGACTGGGCCGCCGATGGCACCGCCGATATGACCATGGTCATGAACTACACCAACAGCAATTCAACCTTCCTTAGCAATCTTCAGAAGTATCCAGACCGCGCTAACAGGCAAGCCGCCGTCGTTGCAGGCATCGGCACGTACGCCCATGCCGATAGCCCAACCGGCTCCCCGCAGCGAACCATCGATCAAATCAATATTGCTAAAAACAACGGCGCCAACGGCTACCAGATCTTCTCATATGAATCACTCGTCAATTCAAACGGCACCCTCAACGCCTACGGCCAAGCCATTCGCGAATACAACCGTGCCCTACTCGCGGACAAAGCCGAAGCCATGACCATTGAATCGTTCGACAACGGCAGCACCAACTTTGATTCCTCACTCACCTTCTCCGGCTCGACCTCCGGCATCTCAAATGGTTCAACCGCCATCGTCGCCGGTGGCAAATATGGCACAAGCGCGCAACAAATATCCTTCGATGGCAACAGCAACTGGACACTCCGTCATGTCTCTGGCAAAGGCAAGATTGCTGCCCCCGAAGGTAACACCGAATTCTTCGCCGGCGGCTTCATCGGCTTCTGGCTGAAAACTTCCGATGCTAACATGCAAACTGCCATCGTCCTCGACGACCCCTTAACCGGCGAACGCGGCAACTGGCTCAATGTCATTGCCGACGGTGAATGGCATCTCTACGAATGGAACCTCGAAGATGATAGCCAATGGAACAGCTTCGCTGGCGGCAACGGCGCTATCGACATGCTCCAGCTCACCATGGATTCCATCATGTTCAAAGGCTCCGGCAACGCCAACTTCATGCTCGACCTCGTCGCCTACAATCCCGATGGCAGCATCGCAACCATCCCGGAACCCGCTTCTGCCGCACTGCTATTGACAGGCCTCATTGCCCTCACTCGCCGCAAACGCCAAGCCTCATAATCAAAATACTTACATTTCGATACTTCACACAGGCTGCCCGCTCACGGCAGCCTTTTTTATCACCCCCAAACATGATCGCTCGATACACTAACACACCAACCAGATCTCGGGATACAATCCTATGACGTAGCACATGCCTTTCAGGATCATCATCAGGAGCCCAGCATGGGATGCCCCGAATTCTCCGACACCACCACACACGATATCCGCGTCGGCGCATCCGCCTACTACCTCCCTGATGAGTCCGACCCTGATGAAAGTCAATACTTCTTCGGCTACCGCATACTCATCCAAAATAACAGTGACAAGCGTGTCCAACTCCTCTCCAGACACTGGCACATCATCGACGGCGAAGGCGATCGTCGTGAAGTCCAAGGCAACGGCGTTGTCGGCGAACAACCCATCCTTGAACCCGGTAACGCATTTAAATACACCAGCTTCTGCCAACTCCCCACACACTGGGGCACCATGGAAGGTGTCTACCACATGCGTGATCTCGACCACAACGAATCATTCGAGATCGCCATAGGTCGCTTCTGGCTGACTACCAGCAAACAAGCCGTCTCGATCCATCCCGACGACGCACCTCCTGAAACATAACCCATTCACAAAAAAACCGGCACTACGCAACCATAGCGCAGCACCGGCTATCACATGGATAGAAGCAATCGAGCGACATCACAACAAAAAGTGCCGCGCCAATTTCATCTGATTTTTATGTTTATGCTACCCCCGCCATGCTGAACACTTCACCCACCACATGCTTTAGATTGCTCCAAACGTCACCATTCTTCACCACCAGCGGCACACCCAACTCATGGCAGCGATCCACCGTTTTCTGGTCTGAACGGCCGGTCACAACCACCACAGGAATATGCTGCAATCTTCGATCGTTTGCAAGCATTTCACACGCCGCGAGACCATCGCCCGCAGGCATATTGATATCAAGTAGCACCAAATCCGGAGGGTCCCGGTGCACCAATGTCAGTGCATGCATCGCATCATGACTTGCTTGTGTGTTAAACCCCATATGCCGCAGGCGCATCTCAAGAATTCGGACCAACGTAGCATCATCATCGGCAATTAAAATGCGTTTGGGTTTCATGGCCAGCTCCTACCTCATCGTGTCATTGCCTGCCCGCCGGAAACCCTGTACCTACATCATACTTCGTCAACTCAAACAACCTTGATCACTACCTTGTGTTTAATCACAACTTTTTCCAGCTGCACCGGCATAAACGAAATGACTGGGAAAACCAGTGGCTTTTGGCAACCGTGACAAGCTTTGCGCTTTAAACTGTTCCGGTTATAACGCGTAACGAATTCTGGCAAATTACTGTGTCCCCTCTATCACGCAGCCGTTATAACCCAAACACAATGCGGCACAACCTGACATCATATGGCCACAAAAAAAGCCGCCCGAAAGCAGCTCGTAAAAATCAACCTCTAATCATCATTGGCTTAGAATGTGCCTTTTAACCGCAAGAAAAACAGCATATGATCTTCCGGCTCAGCCACCGTTGTTAGATCACGAATATCAAATCCGGTCGCAAAACGCTGGTTAAACGCCCAACCAATCCCCCCCGAAAGATCAATCCCCTCGTTCACAATGTACCGTACACCTGCGTCAATAAAATTGGCCATATAGAACATACGCTCATGCCCTTGGCCTTCTTGGTAAAAACCGTTGCGAACATTTTCAAACTCGCCAAATACATGGAACTTCTCTGTCACGAACCACGTCGCTTTTGCATCAATACCAATAACTTCGTCATTAAACAATGACCCCAAATCTGCTTTTAATTCAATATCTTTCCGCGGCCGCCATGTCACGCCATTAATCAAACCCAACCGATATTGAAATGTTTGCGAATAGTAATGTGTAAACTGAATAAACGGCAACGGCGCATCCGGAAACACATTACGATTTCCATCAAAAGACAACCCCACCACCATGATTTTATTTTCATCCATCCGCCATGTTGCCGCAGCATCAGCTAGAGCATACCACGAATCTTCATTGTCCCAGTGCCCATCATTGGCTGTTCCCACGCCTACACCAAGATCCAATGTCCAGTCATCCGCAATCTCACCCACCGAATACCCCACCGCCACAGCCAAGTCATTTAGGTCACCCGGAATTCCGATCTTATTATCCACCACAATCGCATCAAACTTATAGCCAAGTGTCCACTTAGGATCCTTACTCGCCTTATCAAACTTCACCTTCCCACGTGATGGATAATAAACCATATCAATATCCGCACCACCCTCTGTTTCGTTCCCAACAATAAACACCGGCTGATCATCCGACGCCACCCAATGTTCATGCTCAGCCCAAGGTGAAAGTAATAACTGTGGTCCAACCTGCGCTTCAACCCGAACACAAACTATCATCACAACAGCACAAAGTAATAGCCCCACACACTTGAGTCCGCGTAACACTACCATTCAAATCCTCTTTCTTGTTAAAACGTTCGATACCCCTCAATGCAGAATCCATATTGTAAAGGCTCCACCCTGCCTTACAACCAACCGCAAGAATCAATCATCTGTGCAATTTTTTCAATTCATTGTCGCAGGATTGCCAAACCCAGCAACTTTCTCATGCCCTATACTCACCAACCCGTTAAGATGTGCTCACCATGATACCAAATCCAAAACATGACAAGCGCAACAAACAACAGGTCATCTTTTATACCTATCCGAAGCTCGTCTTTATCTGGCCGCTCATCCTCACTGGCTTCCTATTCTATCCTTTCCACGACACCCTTCAGCCTTTGCTCGGCTGGATCTACCTGATGATCTCACTCCTAGTCGTCCTTACCATCAGTGTCGATATCGAGCGCAACCATGCCGCCTTTTGGGGTGTCGTCTTCATTGCCATTTTCTTCCTTGGTATGTGGTTGCAGAACTACGAACACTTCACACTCTTCGGCAATATCTACCGCTTTTTCGCTTCATTAGAAGTGACTTACCCCCGCAGCTTTGCGTTAGCATTAAGTATCCTGCTTCTTCCTCCCTACCTTGTCATGCTCCTTTGGTCACGCATCCAACATAAGTGGCGCATTACCCACAACGAGTTTGAACATTTTTCATGGGGGCGAGCCGACGATTCACTCGCGCGTGGAGCCAAGCGTTTCCGCAGCACCTATCCAGACCTGTTTGAGCTTTTACTTTGTGGCGCAGGCACATTGATCGTGTACTCCGCTACCGGCCGCGCCGAGCTGCGCCGCATCCCGCATGTGCCATTCTTATTCTTTGTGCGTCGCCGCATCGACAAGCTCCTCGAGGCCACCGCCGTCACCGCCTATCAAGACCAGGAAGACATCCTTGCAGCAGAAGAAAGTGAAGCCGAAGAGTCGGAATTCAATGGCATCACAGGCGATGATGACACAGAATCACAATCTGGCATCGGCGGGAATGATCCACTTTGAACCTAGCCTTCAAACTACCCTGCAATTCACATTGTTCACAAAAATATAACAACTAGACATTTGCGCCTTCATAGCCAAACAAGGCAACAATCACAAAACGCGTGGTCTAACATTAACGCCCTCAAGTATCTAGAAACCCCATTATTCATCCTAATAAAACAATAAACCCGCGCTACTGCAGAACGCAGCAACACGGGCTTCCGGGGGCAAATTAATACTTGATTCTGGGTGACTTACCCTCATCAAGTTACTTTTAAGATACCCACCCTAGTTTCTTGATGCAACCCCCTTTTTTTATAAATGTTCTAAGTATGCTACGTAAACCTTTGATGAAAGTGTGACTTAGATAAATTTATAAGAAATAGCCTAGACCGTATATAGAATGAGAATACTTACACAATTCTGATCGCCATGATATCGAAGTTAAATAAGAAACCTATAACACAAATAGATCTTAAGCTATTACTACCAATATGCTTATACAACATTAACTTCAAAAAGCAGTGACCAACAGCGCCTTTTACGTACTATAGTAGATTCGACTAACTGCCTGTGGAAAACCCATATAAGTACTCACATTTAAACTATTTCCGCAAACATTAGAAAGTCACGCAACCTTGTAAACATGACTACGACACTAAGCCGATGCTATGAGATATACACGTCGGGTTGAAATTGCTCAGCTACCCAGCAAGAATGATTGGCAAGGATGCATGTGGAAAAATTGATTTCCACTTGCAAGAAAAAGCCCGATAACGATATACTCAAATTGTTGAAGCATGTTGCGGTATCAATCACGTTTTCGTGGTTGGCGATGAAAGATGAATAGCATTGGTTTCGCCGGAATAATCATCTGTAACAGTTGATCCTGTTCAGGTGTGGTTAAGCGTTGCAGCATAACGTTACATTGGCGAAGGGGAATGTCTTGTACAGTAGGGGGCTGATCATTTTGAAGTACAGCGGTTGTGCATGAGATGTTGTATAGCGCGCAAGTTTGCTTGTGCGATTCAGCCGCAGTCAACCACAGCGCTTTAAAGTAAGTCGATTCACATCGACAACTTATCTTGGGCATGGGTGGAAGTTGGTTATGGGAATGCATGAACAATATCAGCGTGGGGATAAGCTTTTTCACTTAAAACGTCCCGAGTGGGGACAAGGCGTTGTTGCCCAAGCAACAACGATCACACATGAAGGGAATCTCGCACAACGCCTCTCCATTGACTTTCCAAACAAAGGACGCGTTGTCATCAACACGGCTGTTGCACCACTTGCGACACAGGGGAATTTTACAGATATGAACACAACAGGACTACAAGAAAAAAAATCCGGCGGATGGCTCGGCGCTCTCGAAAAAGCAGCGGGTGTCAGCACTGCAAAAGAACTCTGGGACCTCCCGGAAAAACTCTCAGACCCGTTCCTCAGTAACATGGAGCGGCTCGTGGCCACGCTTGAAACCTTCCGTTTCAGCACTGAACCTCGGTCACTGATCGACTGGGCCATCGTACAAACAAGTCTCAACGACCCGCTCTCCAAATACACCCGGCATGAACTCGAGCAAGCTTTCCCACGCTTCGAGCGTGACCGCAATCTGCACCTCAAAACTATCGTCATACAACTCAAACGCGAGGGACAGCTTCCCGCAGTAAAGAGTCTTGCGGCTAAGATCAAGCATCCTGCCGCCAAGGAAGCGATGGAAAAAGTCTTCCGTGCACTCTGATCGGTGATGCAGCATCTTGACATTTTCGCACCGCGCCTTGAGCGCGGTTTTTTATGCATGCTTTCACAGAATACCTTCTCAAGATCGCTCCCCCTCCCCTGTCGCTTCGGATAAAATCTTAAGCATGCCAGATACGCCGCAAAAGCAAATAGACAAGCTCACCGACAAACTCAATGCCTATTCTCGCAGCTACTATGTCGATGCAAAATCGCTCATCTCTGACCGCGAGTTCGATGAACTGCTTAAGCAACTCGAATCACTCGAAGAACAACATCCAGAATTCAAGCGTATCGACTCTCCCACGCAGCGCGTCGGCGGCGAACCGATTGACGGCTTCAAAACTATCGCCCACAAAGTCCGCATGCTCTCCATCGACAACACTTATGACGAAGCTGAATTGCGGGCCTGGTATGGCCGCGTACTCAAAGGGCTCGGCCTAACCGAATCAGATACGGCTCATATCCCCCTGCAATTTGAGCCTAAAATCGATGGTGTCGCTGTATCGCTCACCTATGAAAACGGCCAACTCACTCAAGCACTTTCACGGGGCGATGGCCGTAAAGGCGATGACATCACAAGCAATGTCCGCACCATTGCTGCCATTCCTCTGCAACTACACGCGACAAAAAAATATCCCATCCCCGATATCCTCGAAGTTCGCGGTGAAATCTATATGCCCGCCGCTGCGTTTGATGTAATCAACAAGCAAAAAAAAGCGCAAGGTGATGAACCACTCGCAAATCCCCGCAATGCCACAGCCGGTGCATTAAAAACCAAAGACCCCAAACAAGTGGCCAAGGGCCTCCGCTTCTTCGCCCACGGCTTCGGCCAAATGAATCCCAATCCCTATTCATCGCTTAGCCAATTCCTCACCGCACTCAAATCCTTTGGCTTACCCGTTAACCCACACATCACTTCTGGCAACTCCATCGAAGACGCTGTCAACTTCATCGACTCATTCGACACCACACGCACCAAACTCGACTATGAAACCGACGGTGCCGTCATCAAAGTCGACAACTTCGCGCAACAGGAACAACTCGGCACCACATCCAAATTTCCAAAATGGTGCGTCGCCTTTAAGTATGCTGCTGAGCAAGCAGAAACAAAACTGCTCAACGTCGAATGGCAAGTAGGCAAGACCGGCCGCCTCACGCCGCGAGCGACCATGGAGCCTGTCTTTCTTGCTGGCACCACCGTTCAGCACGCCACACTTCATAACGCAGACATGATCGCCGAGAAGGATATTCGCATCGGCGACACAGTGATCATCGAGAAAGCCGGCGAAATCATCCCGCAAGTTGTCAGCGTTGTCACCGAAAAGCGCCTGAAAAATACGCAAAAAATACCTATCCCCACCACCTGTCCCTCTTGCGACGAGCCCACCGAGCAACTCGAAGATGAAGTCGACATCCGCTGCATCAACCGCGAATGCCCCGCACAACTCCGCGAATCATTGATTTGGTTTGTTGGACGCAACCAGATGGACATTGATGGGCTTGGCGAGAAAGCCATCATCCAATTGTTCGATGCGGATCTGCTACATTCCTTCGGCGACATCTATGCACTTTACACCAAGCGCGATCAACTTGTCGAACTGGATCGCATGGGTGAGAAAAAAGTCGACAACATGCTTGCCGGCATCGAAGCTTCCAAAGCGCGTGGCCTCGCCCGCGTGCTCGCCGGCCTTGGTATCCGGCACATCGGCGCACGTGCAGCGGAAATCCTCGCAGAACATTACGGAAACATTGACGACCTTGCTATAGCCAAAGAGGAAGAACTTGCCGAGATTGACGAGATCGGCCCCATCACCGCCGCATCCATCCATCACTTCCTACATCATGAATCGGGGCAACATATCATCGCTGAACTCAAAGAGGCAAAGCTCGATCTCACCGCACCTAAACGTGCTAAGCCCTCTGCCGATTCACCCTTTGCCGGCAAAACCGTCGTCATCACCGGCACATTTGAATCCTTTGGCCGCAAAGAACTCACTGACAAAGTTAAAGCACTCGGCGCAAAAGTATCTTCTTCGGTCTCGAAGAAAACTGATCTTGTTCTAGCCGGTGACTCTGCAGGATCAAAACTCGATAAAGCAACCTCACTCGGCGTCGCCATCTGGGATGAAACGACCATCCTAGCCAACCTGAATGGTGAGGAACCGCCCATACAAGATTCTTTGTTCTAGTCTGTCCCGGTCACATCCAAAAGTCCCTATAAATTAAGCCTATTCATAACTTATAGCGACCATCTCTTGCCGATAATTCTACGACCCAACTTCTATCTATTTCCATCCGAATACACTTACAGACATGCCGACCAAGACCCACCCGAAAGTCCTTCGCTACCTCGGGCCGCTGTTTGGCCTTGCCATCCTGATCGCGGTCGGCTTACTCCTACACAAACAAATCAAGCACCTCACACTCGCTGGCATCGAACAGCATCTCACCGCTATCCCCACACATCAAATCCTTCTCGCACTACTGTTCACGCTCTGCTCATACCTCACTCTCAGCCTGTACGATATCCTCTCGATGTTATATATCCGCGGTAAAGTTCCGTGGTATAAAACTGCCTTCGCATCATTGCTCTCCTACATCTTCTCCAACAACATCGGACTTTCACTGCTAGGCGCTTCTGCCATGCGTTTTCGTTTCTACCCTGCATGGGGAATCTCGCCTACCAATGTCTTTCGCATCGTGGGCTTCACATGGCTTTCTGTTTGGCTCGGCATCATTGCTCTAGCTGGCTTATCACTCACCATCAACCCCATCTCGTTACCAGAGCAAATCCATATCCCTGACCAATTTGTCAGGCCGATTGGCATCCTGTGCATTATTGCGATACTGGTCTATTTAATCCTCTGCCACAAACTACGTCGCGCAGTCCGTTTGCCCGGCCATATTTGGTTATATCTTCCCAAGCTCCGACTCGCGATCTTCCAACCCATCATCGGTATGGCCGACTGGTCAATTGCCGCACTCGTGCTTTACACACTCCTACCCGAACATCATCAGATTCACTTTTTCACGGTACTCTCCATTTACATCATCGCACAACTCATCGGTATTGCCTCACATGTCCCCGCTGGCCTTGGCGTCTTCGATGCCACCCTTCTGCTCATGCTCTCACCTTATCTCGATGCCAACGCTGCACTCTCCGCCATCATTCTTTTCCGCGGCATCTATTATCTCATCCCCCTCGCAATCGGCGGAATCATCATCCTCACCTTTGAACTACATAATCTCTTCCTGAAAAAACACCCCCCATCCCCCCCGCACCCACCACCGCAAAACCAATCCTCACCCTAGCAACCAGACAATTAACCCGCCCATTTCCTCCACACCCTCACAAATACTAAAATACATTTCATGCCCACAGATAAACCCGAAATCCTCTACCGCAAAGCCACCCTTAGCGATGTCCCCGCCATTCATCGCATCATTGGTGACTGCGCCGAACTCGGGCTTATGCTCCCGCAATCATTGGCTGTCCTCTATGAGAACATCCGTAAGTACCATGTGGCCATTGATGCCACCAACAATGAACACAAAGTCATCGGCGTCTGCGGCCTTTCCATCATCTGGGCCAACATGGGCGAAATCTCATCCCTCGCGGTCGATCCCAACTACAGAGGGCATGGCATCGGCAAAGCACTCACCCAGCACTGCCTCGATGAAGCTCATGAACTCTCCATCAAGAAGATCATTACGCTCACCTATGAGCAACAATTCTTCGAATCCCTCGGCTTCTCCGTCGTCGATCGGCAAACCCTGCCGCTCAAGGTTTGGTCCGTCTGTATCAACTGCCCGAAAAACCAAGCCTGCGACGAGATCGCTATGATCATCATCTTTGATGATATCGACGAGATTCATGCCCCCAATCCCGCATCACTCCCACAAGCCAACTACACCATCCCCATCACTCTCTCGCAAACCAAAATTAGCGGCCAACCCAACAAGCAAATCTAGCTCAACTTTAATAGTTCCAAGCCCACGGCTTCCACGCCGTGGGGTCTCATCATCGGCAATGCTCCCGCTTTCACATCGCACCTTCCAATCGCTACAATAGTTCTAATGAATTCGCCCCCCAAATGGCTCGCCGATCTTTTCGAGTCCGCGCAAATCCGCGCGCTTACCGATCTCACATCCAATCCCCCCACCAACGGTCGCATCATCTGCAACGGCTCACGCGGCTCTTCCACCAACCTACTCGCTGCCGCTCTTGCCACAAAAACCAGCCGCCCCGTTTTGCTCGTCGTCGCCCACCTCGATGAAGCCGACGACGCGCTCGACGACTTCGAGATGCTGCAACAAAACGGCGTGGACCTACCCGGCACCGCCTCACGTTTCGGCGCACTCGAAGTTCTCCCCGGCGAATCAAACATCTCGCTTGAACTCCTCGGCGAACGCCTCGCCGTTGTTTCATCCATTGCGGAGCAGCAACAAACATCACCGCAAATACTCGTCGCACCGATTCAGGCATTGATGCAATCCGTTCCTATGCCGGAGGTACTGCCGGAGTTTACAAAGGAGTTACATGAAGGATTGGTACTTGATCCTTCCGCACTCATGGATTGGCTCACCAGCGCAGGTTACCAGCGACAAGACGCCATCGATCAACCCGGCGACTTCTCCGTCCGCGGCGGCATCATCGACATCTACCCACCCGCTGGCTCCTTTGCACAAACAGAAAAAGATGCCAACCAGCCTATCGGGCCCATCCGACTCGACTACTTCGGCGACGAGATTGACTCTATCTCCGAGATAGACATCGAAACCCTCGGCTCCGGCGCCCGGCACAAATCCATCCGCATCCTCGGTGCCTCCGCCTCACAAATCCAATCTAACAAACAAACCACCAACCTCATCGATCTGCTCCCTGAAAAAACCCTTGTGATCATGCACGAAACCGTCGAGCTCTCCGAGCAAGCCCGCGGCTACTTCGAACGCCTCACCTCTCCCGACGGCATCTACTCACCCAACGCAACCTTCGGCCGGCTCACCCGCAAAACCCACATTGAAGTCACGCAATACGCCCCCCGTACTGACATCAACGACCGTGTTGACCTGCCTCTCGATCAACTCATCCCCTTCGAACAAGACGCCAAAGCCGCCATCCAACAACTCGCCAATCTCGCAATCAATCCAAGCAACACCGTCCACGTTCTCTGCCGCAAACAAGCCGAAGCCGACCGCCTCCGCGCCCTACTACACGAAGAAGCCCCCGACGCCATTGAGAACATCAACCTCTCAGTCGCCCCACTCCACCACGGCTTCGCTTGGCATCACACCGATCAAATCACCCGCGAGATCGGCCTCACAAACAAGAACACCGCCCCCGTCTCCCTCTCCGGCAAGAAAGCCAAACGTCGCAAAAAACAAACGACCTCCACCGAATCAATCTTACACCTCGTCACTCACCACGAACTCTTCCACCGCTATGAGACCCGCCGCCGTGTGCGCAAGGTATCATTCGATACTTCAACGACTCAAGCCTCCGATGCATTCCTTGATCTCGATGTCGGCGATCACGTCGTCCACGTCGATCACGGCATCGCGCGTTTCACCGGCCTGAAAACCATGCGCCGCGGCAAACTCTCCTCCGAATACCTTACACTCGAATTTGCACAAAAGGCCCTCCTTCACGTCCCCATCACACAAATCGACCTCATCCAAAAATACATCGGCGGTTTCCATGGCCGCCCACCCCTCTCCAAACTCGGCGGAAAATCCTGGTCCAAACAAAAAGAAAACGTCGCCGAAGCCGTCCGCTCACTCGCCAAACAACTTCTCCAAGTCCAAGCCGCACGTGAAACCATGCCCGGCACCCGCTTCCCCAAAGACTCCGCATGGATGCAGGAATTCGAAGCCGAATTCCCCTACGACGAAACCGAAGATCAACTCGCCGCCATCGCCGCCATCAAACATGACATGGCACAAGAGCGACCCATGGACCGACTCATCTGCGGTGATGTCGGCTTTGGCAAAACCGAAATCGCCATCCGCGCTGCGTTTAAAGCCGTCGAATACGGCAAACAAGTCGCCGTCCTCGTCCCCACCACCGTCCTCGCAGAACAACATGAAATCACCTTCAAACAGCGCATGGCCGACTACCCCTTCCGGGTCGAATCACTCTCCCGATTCAAAACCACTAAACAACAAAAAGAAATCGTAAACGCCCTCACCCTCGGGCAAGTCGACATCCTCATCGGCACGCACCGCATACTTTCCCAAGACATCCGCTTCGGCGATCTCGGGCTCGTCGTCATCGATGAAGAGCAACGCTTTGGCGTCGAACATAAAAACAAACTCCTTCAATACCGCCTCACCGCCGACGTCCTCACCCTCTCCGCCACACCCATTCCCCGTACACTCCACATGTCCATGATCGGGCTCCGCGACATCTCCTCACTTTCCACCGCACCCGTCGACCGCCGCGCGATCGTCACCGAAGTCACCCCCTTTGATCGCAACCGTGTCAAAAACGCCATCGTCCGCGAGCTCAATCGTGATGGCCAAATCTTCTTTGTCCATAATCGCGTTCACAACATTGAAACCATTAAAGACGAACTCCAAAAACTCGTCCCCGACGCCCGCATCATCATTGGCCACGGACAAATGTCACCACGCGATCTTGAAAAAATCATGCTCGCCTTCATGCGACACGAATACGACATCCTCGTCGCCACCACCATCATCGAATCTGGCATCGACATCCCCACCGCCAACACCATGTTCATCAACGATGCAGACAACTTCGGCCTCGCACAACTCCACCAACTCCGTGGGCGCGTCGGCCGGTACAAACACCGCGCCTATTGCTATATGCTCCTGCCGGAAAACCGCACGGTGAACGAAGTCGCCGTCAAACGGCTTAAAGCCATCGAACAATACGCCATGCTCGGCGCCGGTTTTAAAATCGCCATGCGCGATTTGGAAATCCGCGGGGCCGGCAACCTGCTCGGCTCCGAACAGTCCGGCCACATCGCCGCCGTCGGCTACGAAATGTACTGCCTCCTGCTCGAGCAGGAAACCAAACGTCTCCGCAACGAACCCGTCATCGAACCTGCCAAAACCCACCTCGAACTCCCCTTCGTAGGATCACTCCCCAAGCGTTACATCGCCTCCGACAAGTATCGCATGGAAGCCTACCGCCAACTCTCTCGCGCCTTCAAACTCGATCACCTCACCTCTGTCACCCAAAACCTCACCGACGCCTACGGCCCGCCCCCCCAGCAAGCCCAACTACTCATCGACCTCACCGAACTCCGCATCGCCGCATCCACCCTACAAATCGACCGTATCAAACTCGAAGACAAAGACATCATCTTCACCACCAGCAGCGCCAAAAAACTCGACGAAATCCTCACCGGCGCACCCGGCCGCGTCTCACTCATCGACAATAAAACCATTTACTACCGCCCCCCCGCTTCCTATCTCAAACCCGCCTCAACATTGCTAGCCGTCCTCCGCAAACTGATCGTAAGACCCGTGGCTTCGGTCAATTCATAACACGCGATTCTCACAAGCACCAACCCGCAAATTCCTCTCTCAGGTCAGCAACGTAGCCTCCATATGACATTCCAGCCATCACCTCACACCCCAACTTTTTCAAACGTACCACAAGGCAACACAATCCAGAAAACCCAATGATTGGCCCATGATAAAAGCCGCTCTCTACTATTTCGGTGCGCTCCGAATTTTGATACAGTGTATTCTCCTGTCCTTTGTGTTGATATGAATGATCTTACGAGGGCGCAACCTGCAATGATGAATTCCTCCCCCCAACTTGATACAACTCATAAAGTAAATCGCCGCCAATTTCTGCTTGCATCTTCCACAGCGTTAATCGGTCAATCATGGGCATCAGCAGATGTGTCTTCTGAAAAATCTGCGATACATCCACCAATCACCCAGCCGCAAGCAGGCAAGCCACTCAATGTGATTCTGTTTTTGACAGATGATCATGGTGCGTGGGCTGCAGGATGCTACGGCAATAAAGAATTACAAACCCCCCATTTAGATCGACTTGCTCAAGAGGGCATTCGATTCAGTGATGCAACCACACCATGCCCAGTCTGCTCACCAGGACGAGCATGCATCATGACTGGCCAAACGCCATCACAAATCGGTATCCATGACTGGCTAAACGAGAACAATCCAATCATCGCAAATCACCCATGGCTTGCAGATCAATCAACACTCCCCAAATTATTCCAACAGGCTGGCTACCACACAATGCTTACAGGTAAATGGCACTTGGGTGGATCACACACAACACCCGATGGCTTTGATCAATGCTTTGGTTTGCCATATACCCAAGGATGGCATAATGGTGAATATACATATCACCTTAACGGCAAGCCTGTTACTCTCTCTGGCAATAAGTCACAATTCATCACCGATCACGCAATCCAATTCTTAAGAGATTGCCCCAAAAATCAGCCGTTCTTCCTGAACGTCGGCTACATTGCCACTCATTCACCCTACCATCAAGATCATCATGATCCTAAACTCATTGATCAATACAAAGATGCAAGTTTTTCCGACCTGCCCGTCTACAAAGAGCATCCATGGTCAAAGAATGAAGCATTCAAAACCACCGAAGACGATTTGGAAGGCATCAAAGAATACAGACGTGGCTACTACGCAGCGGTAACAGAAATTGATAACAATATCGGGCGCATCCTAGCCTATCTTGAAGAAACCAACCAACTCGACAATACAATAATTGTTTACACTTCGGATCACGGCTGCACACAAGGTCATCACGGTTTCTGGGGCAAAGGAAATTCTACACGACCGCTCAATGCTTATGAGCATTCAATCCGCATACCGCTGCTTATAAGACACCCTCAAAAAGAATCCAATCTGATCTCTGATCGTGCCGTCGATCACTATGACACCTTCGCCACAATTTGCCATTACGCAGACCTGCGTTTACCAGCAAGTAAAAACTATCCCGGCCAGTCCTTTGCGGAGAACCCAGCTGAAACGCGATCAACCCCCCGATTCGGCGAGTACGGCGACCTACGATTTATTCGTACCGACCAATACAAGCTGATCCTTCGCTATGATCACGTGCCTAACGAATTATTCGATCTCAAGAATGATCCTGACGAAACCACCAACCACTACGATAACCCCACTTATCAACAAACTATCAAACAACTTACCTTGCAATTAAACACGTGGTATAGCGCCTACCAATCACCGGAACGTACAGGGTTGAAAGTGAAATCTCTGCTAAAACACAATCATGATGAAGCATGGCGTGACGGCAAGCGTGAAAATTACGTCCGAGGTATCCGCAAACGTATAGAACGTCGTAACAAACAAAAACTATAAGTTCGTGAATGACCTTTTCATGTGTATATAAGCATGTGGTCCATCCTGACCTTACAGGCCTCACAGTGTTACACAATCCTCGCAATACGCCTGATACATCCAAACACCCTATGACCCTAGTACGGCCATACCCAATGTTAATAAGCTTACCATCCAATCAATGACTTCCGTTCCTTGGAGATAATCATGTTTTCAATGAAGCTCCCAATCTGGCTTTTTTTTTGCACACAAGCTTTATTAGTTTGTGAGATTATGATCGCTTCTGCAGATACTCAAGACTGGGAAAATCCGGAACTCCTTCACATCAATCGCGAGCCTGCACGTGCATGGTTTATTAATTATGCAAACTCGAAGGAAGCAAAAACATTTACCCCTGAAGCATCCTCCAGATGGAAAAGCCTGAACGGCTTATGGCGTTTTCAATGGATTGGCAATCCAAACCGACGCACAGTCAATTTTTACAAAAATGACTTTGATGATGCAGATTGGAACCAAATTCCAGTACCTTCTAACTGGCAACGTGAAGGGTACGGCACGCCAATCTATCTAAACCGAGGTTATACGTTCAAATCAAACTACCCGCGTGTGATGGATGAACCTGAGAAAGAATATACAAACTATCATGATCGCAATCCGGTTGGCAGTTACAGACGTCATTTTGATTTGCCCGCAGCATGGGAAAACAAACGTGTTCTCTTACGTTTTGATGGTGTCAGCAGTGCGTTCTATGTTTGGGTTAATGGACAAAAAGTAGGCTATAGCCAGGGGAGCAGAACCGCTGCAGAGTTTGATGTAACACCGTATGTACATGTCGGTAAACAAAACCTCATTGCGGTTGAGGTATATCGCTACAACGACGGGTCCTATCTGGAAGATCAAGATTTTTGGCGTATGAGCGGCATCTACCGTGATGTCACATTGATTGCCCGACCAACAGTGTATGTACGCGATATAGAAATCCAAGCGGATTTTGATAAAACATATACCAATGCCGAACTGGCCATCAAAATAGATTTCACCAACAGCACTGATCAAGACCAAACCATCATCACTGATATCACCATCCGCGATCTTCGCGATGCACGCCAACTGCTCTCAAAAACACTCACAATTAACACACATAATAAACGTGACAACCAAATTGAATTCCATGAAGTGGTCGAATCGCCGCGCCAGTGGAATGCTGAAACACCCAATTTGCATGTTGCAGAAATATCGATTAAGAACGTCGAAGGTCGTGTGCTTGAATTCATCCCGATACGTTTTGGCTTTAGAGAAGTTGAAATCGTCAACAATCAAATCCTGATCAATGGCAAGCCTGTCTATTTTAAAGGTGTCAACCGCCATGAACACGACCCAACCCTCGGACACACCATGACGCGGGAACGCATGGAGCAGGACCTGCGTATGATGAAACAGTTCAACATCAACGCAGTTCGGACAGCACACTATCCAAATACACCTTTGTGGTATGCGTTGTGCGATGAATATGGCATTTACGTCATGGATGAAGCCAACTTGGAAACACATGGCTTGGGAAATTGGCCAACCAACCCGCTAGCACATGACAAACAATGGCGAGCCGCTATGCTTGATCGCATCGAACGCATGGTCGAACGTGACAAAAACTTTGCCAGCGTGGTGATCTGGTCACTTGGCAATGAAGCAGGCGACGGACCCAATTTCAGGTACTTAAGAGGTTGGCTGAACGCTCGTGATGACCGCCCTGTATCGTATGAAGGCTCAACCGGGCGCGGCTGGGGATATTCATCCGACATCAACAGCTCAATGTACACAAAACCACATGCGCTGATAGAAACCTCGAAGAAATGGGGAAACAAACCCATGCTAGTCATCGAGTATGCCCATGCCATGGGTAACAGTGTTGGCAACTTCCAAAAGTACTGGGACATCTTTGAAGCAAATCCTAGCATGCAAGGCGGCTTCATCTGGGATTGGGTCGATCAAGGGCTTTGGAAAACCAATGAGCAAGGTCAAAAGTATCTCGCATACGGTGGCGACTTCGGCGACTTCCCCAACCAAAATAATTTCTGCTTGAATGGGATCGTACGCGCAGATCGTATTCCCAACCCATCACTTTATGAAGTCAAAAAGGTTCAACAATTTATAAAAGTCAAATCGATTGATCTGAACACAGGCCACTTTCAAATTCACAACAAGCATGACTTTATTGATCTCAACAAATACCTCGGTAAATGGGCCATCGAATCAAACGGAGCTGTCGTCACATCAGGTCACCTTAATTCACTAGATGTAAAACCAGGCGAGATGATCCAAGTTACATTACCTGTCAGCCCCTACCTTCATATGCAAGACCAAGAGTACTATCTGACCATCCAGTTTGAACTGAAGGAAGATACTCGCTGGGCAAAAGCAGGAACGGTTATGGCCTGGGATCAATTCGAGTTAAACCGCCAAGTACTGCAATCGCGCCCTGCCGACTTACAGCATCTCGCTCAATCCAATACCGCCACAATCACACAGACCGACGATGCTTTCATTCTTCAAAACACTAAAACGCAAATCAACATCAACCGTCAAACAGGATGGGTTGATGCATACATCGTCAATGGCAACAATCTTTTGCGCGGAAGTTTGCGGCCCAATACGTGGCGTATTAAAAACGACAATCAATATGGTCGAAAAAAAACTTTCGACAGAATGTATCTTGTTTGGCAAGATGCCATTGAAACCAGCACCATTCATATCCAACCTGACACTGCAAACAGTCGCATTCAAGTGCAACATCGCATTAGTACAGGTGATACGATTGCCATGACTTATGCTCTAAACACACAAGACCAGCTTCACATTAAGGGTGAATTGATTCCAGCAACAAACAAAGATCCACAAAAACGATTTATGCCGCGTTTTGGAGTCATCACACGTTTTCCAAAAGACATGCGTGTTTGTCGGTTTGAAGGCCGCGGGCCACACGAAACATACGCAGATAGAAAAACCGGTGGCAAAATCGCTATCTATGAACTTGATATCAACCAAATGATCTATCAATATACCCGACCACAACAGAACGGGAATCATACCGATGTACGGTGGGCAGCGATTTCTGATAAACAAAATAGTCAGAGTGTAATGATTACTAGCCGCAAGTTGTTTAACTTGACCATACGTCCCTATGCCATGAAAGACCTTCTTGAAGCCAAGCATGTCATCGACCTACCACGACGCGACTTTGTTGAAGTCATGATCGATCATCAGCAAATGGGTGTTGGTGGGGATGATTCATGGGGCGCTGAAGTTCATGAGGAATACCGCGTGCCAATTTCACCCATGGCATTTGAATTCACGCTTGAAGCAAACAATAAGCAAGAATGATCAACACCATCAATTACGACTAGCCGATCAGCTTCATTATAACGCCTGCAAGCATATAAAATTGCGTGTTTTCTCATGAGTCGTATAACCTCAACCTTTTCTATCTGCTCATGAAACTCGAAAACAAAAACGTCATCTTCACCACCAACTGCACCCCTAATACCAATATAAATCCTTCTCTCCCCCAGCCGCGTCTCGCTCATCGACAACAAAACCATTTATTACAGACCCCCGCTTCTTACCTCAAACCCGCCTCGCCATCCTCCGAAAACTCATCGCCCGGCCAGTTAAAGATCAATAAGCTCATTTTCATTAAAAGGCATAAATCTAAAAATTGAGATCTTCGATAAACCGACTTTCCATTGAAATGGCTTCACGCTTGATATCAAAATTTTCTACTAAGAGCTCTGTTACAATTTCTTCAACACTCACGTTAATGTTATACGACTGACCACATTCTGGGCACATCCCTTGAGCGGGCAGCGTATTCAGGCAATAACCACAATCTTCATTCAAACAACACACTGATTCGCTAGAGATGAAAGCCGAATTGTGGTTTGTTCCTACATGCTGGCGTATCAAATTGCAGAGTTGGCCGACTGTCCTAACCCGCTCAACTTCAGTATCAGGCAAGTTGATACCAAACACATCCTCAACATCTAATATCAATTCAATACTTTCCAATCCCATCTCACATAATCCCTAATTCATGCCATTCTTATTCCTCTAGTGCAACTTCACCAAAGCACTATACAAAATCTCCGCATCCCTTGACTTGCAACTCATTCTCAATAAAATAATAAAAGATATTTCTTTCTTTTATTAGAGCCGTCAAAACTAAACAGGGCGCCAGTCGGCGTGTAAATCATTATGAGTGAACTACTTGACAATCGTGCGCACCGCGTCCGCACACTCAAAAACATCATCAAAAAGCTCCACGCAGGCAGTCCCCCAGAATCTGTACGTGTGGAATTGAAGCAACTCGTCAAGGCGTGCGACGCCACCGAAATCGCCCAGATGGAAACCGAACTCATCGCCGAAGGCATGGATCCCAAAGAGATCATGTCCATGTGCGATCTCCATGCCGAATTGATCAGCGAGATCCTCGTCGAATCACCCCCCATGCCAAACGCAACCAGTGATGACAACGACTCCGAATCACTCGTCTCCCTCCCCACGCTCAACACGCCACCGCAAAAAGCTTCCCCCGTACAAACCTCATCCTTCGGCATGCAGAACGCAGACAATACTCCCGCCGACCTAAAGCCCGGCCACCCCGTCGATACCTTCAAGCGTGAAAACGCTGCGCTCGCCGACCACGTCGCCAAAATCCGCACCGCGCTCACCAACCTCGCTGCGTCTAACCGTGAGTTAGACGACATCAAAGCCAATCACTATCAGGCCCGCCTCCTACTCAACGAACTCATGGACATCGAAAAGCATTATGATCGCAAAGAGAATCTGCTTTTCTCCATGCTCGAACGCCATGGCATCACCGGCCCATCCACAGTCATGTGGGGCAAAGATGATCAGGTCCGCGCCTTGCTTAAAACCTTCTCCGAGAATTTCCTCCCGGAAGAAACGCCTGCCGACGAATGGCGCACCTTCGCGCAAACCGTCGCCGCCTCTGCCCTCGATAGCGTCGTCGACATGATCTTCAAGGAAGAGCACATCCTCCTGCCCATGTCACTCAAAGCGCTCACCGCCACCGAATGGGCAGAGATCTTCGAGCAATCCCCTCTCTTCGGCTGGTGCCTCGTTGATCCGCAAGAAGGTTACATCCCACCAAAGCCGAAAAGCCCTACGATTTCAGATGAAGCCGCACGCAAAGCAGAAAGCGAAGGCATCGCACTCGACATTGTTACTGGCAAACAAAACGCCAGCATGGCCAGCGCCGCAAGCACAACCCCCGGCAGCGAATTGATCATGTTCCCCACCGGCCAACTCAATCTCGAACAACTCAAGATGATCTTCAGCACCCTCCCTGTCGATCTGACCTATGTCGATGCTGAAGACCGCGTACGATTTTTCTCTGAGGGACCCAAGCGCGTCTTCCACCGGCCCAAAGCCGTCATCGGCCGCCTCGTCCAGCACTGCCATCCGCCCGGCTCTGTCCACATCGTCGATCAGATCCTCGAAGATTTTAAGTCAGGCAAGCAAAGCCTCGCAGAATTCTGGATCAATATGAAAGGCAAATTCATTCACATCCGCTACTTCGCCCTCCGTGATGAAAACGAAAAATACATGGGCACACTCGAGATCACCCAAGACCTCACCCATGAACGATCCCTCGAAGGGGACCGCCGCCTTCTATCTTATGATTAGACGGTCACGCTCGCCGTTTGGTGAATCGCCTGCATGTACATGTACCGCTTGTTCGAAATATCTGTGTTGTGGATGTTTCAGCCTCGCCATGAGCCTGTAAAAGAACATGCTCACGCATGATCAACATGCGTCTTCATATCAATTGATGATCTTCCAATAACCCCGCCTTCAGCGATGCCTGCGCCAGAACGATTGCCGCGGTGTTACTCAAATTATAAGAACGCACCGGGCCCGGGATCGGCACATAAAGACAGCTTGTTTCCCAGCGTTTCCGCCAATCCTCCGGCAAACCTGTGTTCTCATTGCCAAACAAAAGTACATCTCCATCAGCATACCCCGGCTGGTCATAACGCACCGCACCAAACTTCGTCACAAGATACGGCCGCCGCTCTCCAAGCCAACCCAAAAAATCCTCTGGTGAGTCATACAACGACAAGGTCAGATCATCCCAATAATCCAGCCCCGCGCGTTTGGCGTTCGTGTCTGACACTTCAAACTTCGTCGGGCCAATGATATGAAGATGCGCCTTCATGCCGACACACTGACGTGCCACATTCCCTGTGTTCGGTGGGATCGCCGGCTGATATAAAGCAACATGAATCATACAGTGATTGTAGACCAAACCCACGCCGCCGCCAAAGCATCAAACCCTCATCGCTTGAGCATCTTAAAACACAGCGGGTCCAGCGCACCAAGCTGCTGAAAATCACGCTCGCTACGAGGCGGTACCAGCACGATCCGCTTTTCATTCCCAAGGATCACCATCTCGCGCGGCCGCCACTGATGTAATTCATCTTCCATCAACACCGCATTGGGATAGAGTCGTAGCATCCCCTCTTCCTTCCACTCACCCACCTCCGCATCAAACACCTTCCGCCCAAGCATCAGCCGCAAGCTATACATCCCATCTCGATACAAGATAAGTTCCCAAAGCTCCTGATCCAGCTCCCCCATCAACCACACACCTTCAAGCTCATCCATCCCTCCACGGAATGGCTCGAACACCTGATAATAATCATACGTCCCCGTCTTCCCTGGGATCACCGTAAACACCGGCGTATCCGGACCACGACTTGTTGAACATCCAATCATCCCACTGATAACAAACAGAATCAACAACAACCACTTTGATGTATACATATCCCACCAACCCTTTAACAACATGCTTGGATAAAACTATTCCCTCGGCACTTCAATCGCGGATACAAACGCACCAATCAAATCTACCTTCGTCCCCCGCCCGGTTACCGTCACAATCTCCCTGTCAGGATCAAGTCCGTACAGATTGATCTCACACCAATACTTCTGCTCCCTGTTAAATATACCTTTTCGCAATGCAACTGCATTCACATCTAGATAATGAGCCACCCATATTTCATCTGCCCCGCTAATCGTCTCTGCTTCATCGATCCGACCATGTCTATCTTCAACGCGCCCAAACCGCACAATCTGCCAGCCCTGTTCTCTCAATGCGGCCTTAAGTGATTCACGTATCTCCGCTTCACCGCCAGCTACCGTCACTGTCCGCATCTCCCCCACATCACCAGTGCGTTTGACCACCGGGCCACTCGCACAACCGCTCAAAAACAGCAGTAAAACAAAATGTAAACAGACAATCTTCAAATTCATCCGATCCATGCAGAACAAGCTTAAATTCGGCCACGTCCGATCATCCATGTATCGCAATCTTCGATTGTCCTACGATACACTTCGGCATCCGCCTCACTGAAACAGCAGAATATCACGCGCCTCGGTAAACTTTCTTTTCCATGTTGCGATAAGTATCCAAACACATGACCAAACGCAATTTTGGCTGCCCGGTCTTTTGGATAACCATACACGCCGGTGCTGATAGATGGGAACGCGATCACCTCACAGCCATGCTTCTCCGCCAGCGATAAACACTGCATATAACACGATGCAAGCAATGTATCTTCTAGCGTGTACCCCAACTTCTCCCCTTCATCAGCTTCGCCCCATAACGGCTGATCTTTAACCTGCCATATCGGTCCAACAGTATGAAAGATATGTTTGATCCCGCCCGATTCAAGATCAAACGCTGGCGTTGCTTTCGCCAATCCTGTCGGACATCCGCCAAGTGTCTTGTTGTGTTCAAGCAAACGCGCACCAGCCGCCCGATGGATCGCACCATCCACACCACCGCCGCCCAGTAGCGATTCATTCGCCGCATTCACGATCGCATCCACCTTCAATTTTGTGATATCACTCACCACCACATCAATACGCGAAAGTACTTCTTGCTTGCGGTCTTCCTGCGAACAATTGGAACGCTGATCATTCATGGCCGCATTGTAGCCGCTCAGCCCCAGATCATGAAAACCACATCAAAATTGCGGTGTCGCAAAAGACGGGCCTGCCCCAATCAATAGAATGTCAATTCATCATCCGGATCCCGCAGCCCTATCGGCTTATCTAAGATCTCTTTCAGCACAATCGCCCGACGAAGATCATGCACATTCCCCAGATCCAGGTCGCTCTGCCCGATTGCCGCTGACGTCGCCGACATCGCTACCCGCCGCTGCGCCTGCTCTTCTTGTTGGGCCTGTTTTTGCTTTGCTGCACGTTCAGCCGCCAACCGACGTTTGCGATCCTTCTCACGCTTAAATTGTTGCTGCTGCTTAAGTTCATCCGCACTACGCCGGCGCTGCTGATCAAGTTGACGTTGCTGCTCAAGCATCTGCCGCTGTCGCTGTTGTTCAAGCTGTAACCGCCTCTGCTCTTCTAATCGCCTGCGCTGTTCCTGTTGCCGTTGCATCTGAAGCTGCACATCCACATGCGCACCGGGTTCAACCTGCGATGTCGGTTCATGGCGTTGTTGCTGCGGCGCGTGCGTCTGCTTGGCGCGTTCTTCATACTGCGCCTTAGCCCGCGCTCTCGCGATTCGCTCTGCCATCGTCATGTTCGTCGGCTCGCTCCCACCACCGCCCGCTGACATCCGATCCTGTCGCCGCGTCCGCATCCCCTGCCCGCCAAGCTGTCCTTCTTCTCGCATCTCTGCTTGTCGCTGCTGCCGCTTCTTCTCTGCACCTTTTTGGATTGCCTGCCAAGCCGCCGAGCCAAAGATTACGAGCAATACAACCACCGCACCAGCAATATCCGCCAAATCTAAACCAAGCGTCAATATGTCGTGTTTCATCATTGCGTTCACCTTCATCCATGAACATTAAACAGGCCTATATATTGTATCTCGCCGTCAACGTCTCGGATATCTCATTCCTGCAACTTAATCGTCCACCTGCCCCAATCTCGGCTTACCCCACTAAAACGCCCCTTCACTCCACCGCATCTTCGATCCAAAACATCGGACGATCCCCGCCATTTGCATTCCCACCCTCCGTCCCGCATGACAGCTCGCGCATCTTTACCCGATACACCGGCTCAAGCATCTCCTTATTCATCACCTTCCGCCAACCTCCCTTCGCCACCACCTTCCCATGATCCAGCAGCACCACATCATCTGCATACCGCGCCGTCAGATTCAGATCGTGCATCACCACTAACACCGCATCACCCGCAACGGCACGCTCTCGCAGCACATGCATCATTTGTTGCACATGCCACAAATCTAAATTACTCCCTGGTTCATCCAATACAAACACGCCGCCCTTACCCACCTTCTCTCCCATACCATACCCCTGCGCTAGCGCTCGCGCGATCATTACCCGCTGCTGCTGCCCGCCTGATAGTTCCGCAAAAATCGTATCCTGCACCTCACCAAGATCACACCGATCCATCGCCCACACGATCGCTTCTTCATTTGAACCTGCTGCGAACCGTCCCATACTCACGACTTCTCGCACTGTAAACGCAAAACTCACCGCCCCCCGCTGCGGCACATAACTCATTCGGCATGCCCGCGCTCCAGCATCTATTCGCCCGACATCCTTCCCATCCAGCAACACCTCACCTTCCCAAGGATCGAGTTGCCCCAAGATCAATTTCACCAGTGTCGATTTCCCCGCCGCATTCGGCCCGATCAATGCACAAACCCGCCCAGCAAACAACTCAAACGATACATCATCCACAACCGCTCGATCATCCCCATAACCAAACCTCACCCCGCGGACCGATATAACACCATCCTTCGGCTCGCATTTCTCCGAAGCATCGTGCTCGTATGGATCATCTGTTCTCGACGTGTTATCGGTCATCGTTTTATGACTTTCTCGTTCATGCGTAAATACCGGACGACCCGCTTCACACTGTAACGAATATTCCTGATTTCACAGTTTTGTCTCTTAGGTCGTCCCCCGTTATTGCCGATCTCCGTGTTATACGATTTTACCGGAGTTTGGAGTTAGAAGCTTACCATGAGTCGCGGCGAACCACAGCAAACTAAATCAACGTCCGCACCCGATTCCCAGCAAGTTCTCGGACTGCTCGGCGATCTCGAATCCAAATTGCAGGAACTCAAGACCTGGCAACACGATAACGAAGCCCACGCTCAAGAGATCAAGCAGCAGGCCAGCGAGATTGACCAGCAACGTGAAACCCTCGAATCACTCGGCAATGATCTCGAATCACGCAGAGCAGACCTCGAAAAACGGGAAAACAAGCTCCAGTCTGACCAGGAATCGCTCACACAACAATCTGTTAATCTCGAAGAGCGCACCGATCAAATCGCAGAACAAGAAAATAAACTTCAAAAACAAATAACGCAGCTTGCCGATGATCGCAACGCTTTTGATGCACAGCAAGCCGAGCTTAACGATTTACAAGACAAACTCACTAACCATCAGAATGAGCTTGACCAAAAACGTCAACAGCTCGAAGAAAACCAACGCGGCTTCGAACAGCAATGTGCCGCACTAGATGAACAACGCCAACAACTCGAACAACTCAAATCCAAGCTCAACGAACAAGAAGCCGCCAATCAAACTCAAGCGACCCAACTCGAATCGCTTTCAACCAAACTCAATGATGCCCGTAGCGAGATCGAACAAACCCAAACCGAACTCGCTGAACGAGAAGCAGCAATCTCTGAGCAAGCCGCTACATTAGATGGCAAGCAAGCCAAGATCGAATCTCGCGAAGCTGATCAACAAAATCGCAAAGCCGATCTTGATCAAGCATGGGACACTTTCAAATCCCAGGAAGCGGCGCTCACCGAGCTTGAAACACAGCTTAATGAATCTCGCAAAGAGCATGACGATGCACGTACCCGCATCGAACAACAAACCGAACAAATTAACGCACAGCAATCTGAACTGGATCGCGCTCAAACTGCTTTTGCGGAATCAACTGAACAACTCAACCTTGCCCAAGCACAACTGCAAGAGCAGCAAGCCGATCTGCAATCACAGAAAGATCAACTTGAGCAAAAACTAAACGATCTTCAAACGCGCGAAGATACACTTCGCACCCAAACTGAAGCCTTCAACGAAGAAAAACAGCTCCATGAGCAGCTCATTTCCGAGCAACAGCAAGAGTTGCAAACCGCCCGCGAGCAGATTGAATCTGATCGCAGTGAAACTGAAAAACAGCGTATTGAAATCTCTGCACAGCACGAAGCGCTCGATCAACTCACTCAGCAACTTCAGGAACAAAAGAAAGCCTCTGACTCACAACGATTTGAGTTGAACCTGCGTGCTGAAGCGCTTGAAACACAAGAAATACAGCTCAAAAAAGCCCGCGCACAACTTGCTGGGCAAGCTGCCGCAATTGCCGACGATTCTACCGATTCCGCCTCTGATCGCATTGAGATATTGCAAGATGAACTCCATGATGCACAAAGTCAGATTGACACACTGCAAGGTCAGATCAAGCAGCAGATCGATCAAATCGATCAAGCTGGCTCTGCGGTAAATGAACAATCCGAGCTTGCCATTCAACAAACAGCTGAAGCTGAAGTACTCAATGAACAACTCGTTCAACGTGAGCAGGCAATCAAAGAACACGAGCAGATCCTCAACGAACTTGAGCAGGAAGTCGCAAGTCGGGAATCACAGCTTAAAGCCCAAGCAGATGACCTTGCCAATCGTACTGCCGAGCTAGATAGCCGCGAAAAACAGATCAATACGCGTGATGATGAAATCACCCATAAGCAGCACACACTGATCGAAGAGCAATCTGCACTTGAAGATCTCACCAATGATCTTGACCAGCGTGCCGAGACCATCGGCAGCAAAAACGATGCGTTACAACAACGCGAATCCGAGCTACAACAACGTTCCGAAGAGCTCACCAAGCTTCTATCCGAAGCTGAACAAGCCAAAACCACCGCAGCAGAACAGAGCAACGAAGCCACCGCACAAAACAACGAGCAGATCGAAAAACTCACCGCCAAAGTTCAATCGCTTCAGGAGAAGAACGCCGAGCTTGAATCGACGATTCAATCCTACAGTGAGCAACAAGATAGTGACCTAAGCGAAAAGCAGAAGGAACTCGATGCTCGTCAGAAAGAACTTGACGAAAAACGCAAGTCCTTCAAAGAAATCCTCGCACAAAGCAAGCAGCAGCTTGAAACCGAACGTGCCAAACTCCGCAAACGTGAAGCTGCCCTCGCCTCTCGTGAATCATCACTTGATAACGACGGCACAAAATCCGGTACTGCCGCACCAACAAACACAGAAACCGAAAAATCAATTAGAAAACGTCGTAAGCGTTTGCACGCCTATCGCGCGATCCTGAAGAAACGATCACAAGCACTCAAAGAAGCCGAGCTCCGGTGCGAATCCACTGATGCGCAAGCGCTCGGCCTCGAAAAAGAACGACAAATGCTCACCGAGGTTAAGAAGTTCCTTCAGAACTCCGAAGCCGAGATGATCCAGCGCTGGTCCACCGCCAAAGCTGCCCACTATGCAACAATATTCGTCATCACCCTCATGCTGATCGGCGTATTCAGTTATGCTGCTGCTACCCGTCTCAGCAAACCCATTTGGCAAGCCACCGAATCCCTCACCTTCAATCCCAAACCCACCGCCGACGCGCCAGCACAAACAACCAATGCCAAAGCATGGATTACCGAGCAGCAAAACATTCTCTACAGTAAACCCGTCCTGATCGAAGCGCTCAATCAGCTTAATCAGATGAACGTCAAAACCTACAATCAGCAAACACTCACAGCACAGCTCCGCAATCACCTTACCCTCAGTGGCTCAGCCCCAACACTTAACCTGACATTCACGACCACCGACAAGAAAAACGCCAAGCCTATCCTTGACGCGCTCGGCCGTGCCTACGTCGCTTACCAACTCGCACAAGACCGCATCCTTGATCGACCTGACTCTACCACGATCTCAAGCGCTGCTTCGCTCTTCGATGAGCCTATCGAGAATCAGCAACTCAAGCATGCCGCCATTATCTTTGCGGCGCTTTCCATCATCGCTTTCTTCGGCTTCCTCGTTATCCGCTTCTGGCTTGCCAAAACTAAAGGCATTTTTGACGGCCCGAACGCTCCTGAACTCACGGTCCTCGACAAGCCCGACACGTGGTCACCCCTCAAAGGCTCTGAATAACCCCTCAAAACCACATCTATCTATAAAAAGAATGAACACCCGCCCATGCACACGCATGGGTTTTTATTACACTCAGCCCTTCACCATCTGAATTCCGTTCATTCGCCCCCATGAACCCTAACAAATTCCGCCCATAAATCCTGTCTCTTGCCCACATCACATTCGCAATCCACAGAGCTTCCCGATACAATGCTCGGCTCGCTGGCGTATGTCGCCAGCCGCTGCGCCGGTTGACACCCTCAGCCTGCTCACTAAACTATTCGTTTCTACCCGTTTCGCAGGCACAACGTCTGCTGTGGGCATTATTACGGATTAACGACAATGAACCGTCAGACATACCACGCTAAAAACAACGAAGTCAAACAGGATTGGCACATCGTCGACGCCTCGGACAAAATCCTTGGCCGACTTGCCACCGAACTGGCTGTCATCCTCATGGGCAAAAACAAGCCCACCTATACCCCACACCACGATGTCGGCGATTTCGTCATTGTCACCAATGCTTCGAAGATCAAGCTGACCGGCAACAAAGCCGACCAAAAGTTCTATGAAACCTTCTCCGGACACCCTTCCGGCCGCAAACTCGTCCCATACGGCAAGATGCGTGAGCAAAAACCAGAACTGCTCCTCAAGTCCGCCGTCCGTCGCATGCTCCCTAAAAACAAGCTCGCTTCGGTCATGCTTTCCAAGCTCAAAGTCTATGGCGGGGAAGAACACCCCCACCATGCACAGCAGCCCAAAGCACTCGAAATCACCACTGCATAATCAAATAGTATCAAGCTAAATACGAGAAAATAAGCATGTCAGAAACGATTAACATTGGCTCAACCGCAGACACCGCAGCACCTGAAGAAGCTGCCGCTGTCGCTGAAGTTCGTCCCCTCGCAGAACCTGCCAAGCGTGATGCTGGTGGATTCGTCTGGGGCACCGGCCGCCGCAAGAGCAGCGTTGCTCGTGTCCGCGTTCGTCCTGGTGAAGGCAAGTTCCTCATCAACAAACGCGAAGTCACTGACTTCTTCTCAGAGCCACAGCATCGCAATGACTGCCTCAAAGCACTCGAAGCCACCAAGACCGCAGGCAAGATTGACGTCTTCGTCAACGTCGCAGGCGGCGGCATCACCGGCCAGTCCGGCGCCATCCTCCTCGGTGTCGCTCGTGCTCTGAAGGGTTATGATCCTTCACTCGAACAAACTCTCCGCGACCTGAACTACCTCACACGTGACCCACGTAAAGTCGAACGTAAAAAGTACGGCCAACGTGGTGCTCGTCGCCGATTCCAGTTCTCCAAGCGTTAATCACACGCCACAGAGCACCAATCAAACATTCAAACCCGCAAGCAATCACACTCGCGGGTTTTTTCTTGCGCCCAGCTTCGGCATTTTTCGTACCGCTGAAATACTTCCTCCCACGCCCCGGTTATCCCCATGAACAAGACACCAATTCCTCTCCCATAAACCGGAGCCGAGCAGTCAAAGCCTTGATTGCTTGGCTCTTGTTCAATTCACACGAGCAACTACACCTCTCACCCTGTTGCAGTAGCGTTCTTCCGTCTCAACATGATCACGATCAACACCACCACACCTGCTGCAAAAAACAATGCCCCCAATAATGCTCCACCTGCCACAGCCACAATCCCCAAGATCAGTAACCCAACAGGCATATCGCCAACCGCCATCACAACGGACGGGCCATGGACTCCATACGGATAAGATCCGCTGATCTCGTATCGCCCTGGATGCGGGATTCCGAATTTGCCCATCAGCTTACCCGAATACGTCGGCGTGCTGTACGTTGACTCATACGCATTCGGAGCCACAAACACCGGCAACCCCGTCTCCAAATCTTTAATCTTCACCACTGCGCCCGGCCACTCGCTCGGCGTTTGGTATTTTACGCCTCCCACCTCCGATACGTATTCATAATACATTTCGTACTCACCCTTCTCTTCAAACATCACCACGCCACCGCCCGGCACCACCACCCGTTGAAGCGGCGTGTTCACAAACGGAACAATCCCAAACATAATCCCACATACCACCAATCCTATCGCCATTATTTCCAACAACACCAGCCCACCCAGTAAGCAGCCCATCCCTCCAATCTTTCGTTGTGGCTCACCTGCTTCAGACAAAATATTATCCCTTCAAACACACATCAGCCTTTGGATCGCTTCCGAATCCGATCGTAGCAATAACACCCCACCTCATGATCATTCACCATACCCACCGCCTGCATAAAAGCATAACAAATCGTTGACCCCACAAACTTGAATCCACGTTTTTTTAAATCCTTGCTCATCGCGTCAGACACCTCCGTCTTCGCGGGTATCTCTTTTAGGGATTTGTACCTGTTTTGAATCGGCTTCCCACCCACAAATCCCCAAATATACGCATCAAAGGAACCAAGCTCTTTCTGTACCGCCAAAAACGCTTTTGCATTGATCACCGCAGCATTCACCTTCAAACGGTTCCGCACAATCCCCGGATCGTTCAGCAGCTTTTCAATCTTCTTCTCTGTAAACCGCGCGACCTTTACCGCATCAAAATCAGCAAACACCTTCTTATAGTGCGCCCGCTTCTTCAAGATCGTGATCCAGCTCAGCCCAGCCTGCGCGCCTTCTAAAATCAAAAACTCAAACAGCAGCCGATCATCATGCACCGGCACACCCCACTCTTCATCGTGATACTTCTGGTAAAGCTCATCCTCCCCGCACCATCCACACCGCTTCTGGATCATCGCCTTTTTTTTGCTCATTACGATTAGCTCCGTTTTGATCACGCTGAACCGCTCGGCCTAATTGTAGACATACTCACGCTAGATCAACTTCCTGGTACAGCAATTGATTTCTTCTTCATCTCATCTTCGAAAAATTGATTGATGAAAGGCTTGAACACTTCCCTCTCAAATAAATCCTTTGTCAGCCAATCATCCTTCAAATCATCTGCGGTCCAGTAATCCTTCATCTCCTCAAACAGCTCAATAACTCGCTCAACATCATCCTTCGCAATTGAAACAGCAAACTCAAAAAAATGCCCATCCCCCTCTTTATCGTATGCTTTCCCCACAACCATCGCTTGTTTATGATCCCCCATTGCCAAATGCGCCGCCACTTGCATCCGCGTCGATCGTGCTGGCCATATGTCAAAATCAATCTTCTTACCAAACTCATGAATATGCGATAACAACTCCGGCCACTGCTTCATACCATAAAAATACTCCGCCCACCAAAACCATTTATTCTGATCACTCTGTGCGTGTCCATAACGGTGCAGTAAGCTGTATAACGCCTTATACTCAAGTGTATCTATCAGGTGCCGCGCAGCCCCATCAAAAACTATTTCATTCCCTGCAAACCGTTTACAAGCTTCCTCCCATTTTTCAACTTGGCACATGACATAAGCATATTCTTCTAAAAATAAGTCAAGATCTCCTTTAGACATTTCCAACGTCAAATGATGCTCAAGCAAGGCTAATGCGTCATCCCACTCCTTCGCATCACTCAACAACCACGCTTTGTGATACCCCGCTGAAAGACTATTCGGATAAGTCTTCAGATGTAATGTTGCCAAAGCATCAAGCTGCTCATACTCATCCACATCAAATAAATCATCACCAATGATTTTGTATGCTGCGGGGAAATCAGCTGCAGCTAAATAAGCCTCCATCCCTTTACCGCTCAATGCCATCGCAGACCAGTATCTCTTCCTTAACAAGTCTGTTTCATCTGGCGCAACCTGTCCCGCACGAATCAGTGACCGTTTGTAATAATCTGCTGCTGTAATATATTCTTCATTCCATTCCGCATAAACGCCACTATAAAACAGCGCATTATAATCTTCTGCATTAATCTCACGAAACGTCTTTGAAGCCACCGCAAGCGCAGCCACATCTCCATTCGCCGTAATCGTTTCACCTATAAGTTCAAACGATGCTTCAGGATTCGGCATTCTCTTAATACGATCCGCAACCTCTTCCTTCTTAGCTTCGTCGAGATAAACCGCAAATTCCGCAAGCGTTTCCCCATCCTCCGGCAACTCATCAAGTGCTTTACGATATATATCGTAAGCTTTTTCCATCTGCCCGAGTTCGGCATAGCATGTTCCATACAATGAGTAAACATCTGCGTTATACCCCGCTACCGCCGTGTACTTATTCATGTACTCAATCGCCAATTGATACCGCCCATCACCTGCATACGCGCACCCACGGAAAAAATTGTAAACCAGCACATCTTTTCGATATGACTCTGCCTGATCCAGCGCCGAAAATACTCTTTCATACTCCCCCAGCCAAAGATTACACATCGCAATCCCAGTCCATTTCAACGCCATGATTTCTTGTGAATGGCTCCCATACTTCTCTACACGCAGCTCTTCTCGCCATTCTTCAATTGACTTGCGATGTTGTTCAACCTCATCGAGGTCAATCGCACCCACTTGCTTAATAATGGAGACAATTTTCAAAAACTTTTGCAAAGGATCTCCGCCAGTATCATCGTCTTTCGGCGATTGAATCAGCGTCTTTGTCAGCATAGACCACTGCAACCCCATCAGCACATCTTCAAAATCATAAATCTGCCACACCCCACGCGCATGCGTCATCCACCACTTCATTTGAATTGCTGTCAATTCTTTGTCGTAATGTGTGGTATATACCGCCACACTACCCTCACCTGTGGGAATCACTGCCATCACCTTAAACGGTCGCCCCAGATCCACCATCTCACCCGACATTAACTTGAGATTAAAATCCCCTGCAAACTGTCGTCTTAATTGTTCACGTTGCGTCCGCGTGGACTTCTCGCCAAGAACTTCCTCAAGCATCCCGATCATCGGATCGAAATTGAAATACTCATCTGCAAGTCGTGGCTTCTGCTTCATGATCGCTTCACCAAATGAGGCGAATCGTGCTTCAACCGCTTGAAACACTTCATCAGAAACCTTCGGCACCACAACCCCATCAGATGATTCGCCTGCAGCTACGCCATTCTGCTTCGCGCCAAGTACCTGCTGCATCTCCGCTACACGTTGCTTGTCCGTACCCGTTGCTATCGGCGCGGATTTATCCTCGCAACCTACAACACATGCACTCAATCCCAAAACGAGCACAATAGTTCTTGCAATCAACATGTAACACGACTCCCTCGGCTAAGATAATTGAAAATTAAATCATCCTCTATACTTAAAAATTCATCGCCCCCACGTCCTTCATCATTTGCACATACTGCGCCGGCCGCCGCCGCCCGACATACACAGATGTCCCCAGCGTATAAATCGCGAGATACACAAACCCACCCAAACACGTGACAAGAGAAAGCGCCACCCACCACGGCAGCCGCTTCTTCTTGGCCTGCATATTCTCTTGCACCCCGCCGTCTCGCCCTATTCCACCAGAATCATCTTCATACATACCGTCTCCCTCCGGCCAATCACGCCATTCTTACACATCTAAATTCTTCACCTCAAGCGCATGTTCTTCGATGTACTTCCGGCGAGGCTCAACTTCCTCGCCCATCAAAATGCTAAACAGCTTCTCCGCTTCACTGGCTGCATCCCATGTCACCTTGAGCAACACACGGTTCACAGGATTCATCGTCGTCTCCCACAGCTGCTCCGCGTCCATTTCGCCCAACCCCTTGAACCGCTTGATTTCCATCCCATGCTTACCCACCTCCAGCACACTGCTCAAAATCTCACTGAGATTCACTGCTGCGTTCACATGCTCATTGCCCTTGCCGTCCTTAGTCACGATCTCAAATCGGCCCGGCACTTCCTCACCTGTCACGCGCTGCTCGTGCTTAATAAACCAGTCATTCAAACAAATATGCCCATCGGATAATTCATCCAGCTTCGCAAACAAACGGTCCAAATCCTTCGATTCGTGCATCTCTTTGCGGAACGCGCTGATCTTTGCCTTCGGCTTCTCCCCCTCGCCAATCACATCATCAAGATCAGGATCACTTGAACTCAATCCCTTCTCATTGCGGAATGCTTCCTCTTCCTGATCATTCCAGAAGAAATAATCCCCAGCAAGATCGCCTGCCTGTTCAACCAACGGCACCTGCAAGTGAATCCGCGGCAAACGCCCTTCCTTTTTCGGATCATCCGCGCGCAAATCTGCCAACTGCTTAAACGTCACACCCCGTCGCTCTACAATGCTTACAAGCTCACTAATCTGCTCAATCACATCAAAAATGCTCTTAAGCCCCGCAGCATCTGTCCGCACAAGCTCCTGTCTATCTTCTGAATAGACCACCAGCTCAGATTCATTCGTGCCAAGCTCGCCCAATACGGTGTGCATCCGTTTTTCGTTCAGAACGTATTCACTCTTGCGCCCGCGACTCACCTGATACAACGGAGGCTGCGCAATATAAATGTGACCATTACGAATAAGGTCCGGCATCTGACGGAAGAAGAACGTGAGTAGCAGCGTACGGATATGCGAACCATCAACGTCCGCGTCGGTCATGATGATGATCTTGCCGTAACGAAGCTTCTCAAGGTTGAATTCATCAGCACCAATTCCACAACTCAGTGCCTGAATGATTGTACGGATTTCTTCAAAGCCTAGAATTTTGTCTAGCCGCGCTTTCTCGACGTTCAAAATCTTACCCTTGAGCGGCAAGATCGCCTGCGTTTTATGATCACGCCCGCCCTTGGCGCTCCCACCCGCAGAATCGCCTTCGACCAGGTAAATTTCACTTTCTTCAACATTCTTACTCGTGCAATCATACAACTTGCCCGGGAGGCCCCCTGCATCTAGTGCCCCCTTACGACGCGTCAGGTCGCGCGCTTTGCGTGCCGCCTCGCGTGCCTGTGCCGCGCTTGCAGCTTTCATGCAGATCTTCTTCGCTGCTGCCGGGTTTTCTTCACACCACGTGCTCAGTGACTGCCCCACTGTTGTATTCACAAACGATTCAACTTCTGCGTTGCCGAGCTTGGTTTTCGTCTGCCCCTCAAACTGTGGCTCACTCACCTTCACTGAAATAATCCCACACAAGCCTTCACGCAAGTCATCCCCGCTCGGAACCATGCTCCCTTTGAGTAGATTGTTCCCACGTGCATAGTTGTTCAACGTTCGCGTTAACGCTGTCTTAAAACCAGATAAGTGTGTCCCACCCTCAATCGTATTGATGTTATTTGCAAACGTCAGCAGCCGCTCGTTGTAGGAATCGTTGTATTGCAATGCAATCTCGCAAACGAGCCCCTGTTCATCATCATCCGCCCTAAAATAAATCGGCGGATCATTCACCACTTCCTTGCCCTCATTGAGTGCGGCCACAAACGCCTTAATCCCCTCTGGGAAACAATACTCTTCTCGCTTCCCATCACCCCGTTCATCTTCAATCACAAGATGTAAGCCCGGATTCAGATACGCCATTTCTTTAAAGCGCACATTCAGCGTCTCAAACTTAAACTCCGTATCCGGAAACATCTCAGGGTCCGGCTTGAACGAAATCTTCGTCCCAGTTTTTGTTCGCTCCCCAATTACCCGCAACTCTTCATTCACCTTCCCCCGCTCAAAACTCATTGCATGAAGATTACCATCACGCGCAACCTCAACCTCCATCCATTCACTCAGCGCATTCACCACTGACGCGCCCACACCGTGCAATCCGCCGGAAACTTTATACGCATCATTCTCAAATTTACCGCCCGCATGCAACACCGTCAGGATGATCTCAACGGTTGGCCGACCTTCATGCAGTGGATTGTTTCCTTTGAACGGCCCGACCGGAATCCCTGAACCATCATCAACCACAGAAAGCGAACCGTCCGCATGGATCTTGATCTGAATCGTGTCACATCGGCCTGCCATATGTTCGTCGATCGAGTTATCGACAATCTCATACACCAAGTGATGCAGCCCACGAGCCGTCGTATCGCCGATGTACATGCCCGGACGCTTACGCACCGCCTCCAAACCCTCGAGCACCTTGATGCTCTCCTCACCATAGCTTGAAGCCTTGTCGTTTCCCTGCGGTGAGCGATTCTCTGCGCCGTCTGTCATCGGTTCCTGATCCAATCTGGAAGGGTCAAAAATGAGTGCTGCAGCAGCCCGAATACCCTCGATTCAAAGCCACCTGATCATGATCTCCTAAGCCCTCAATTTTAGCACAAATCACCCCCCGTCGCTACCAACACAAAGTCCAACACAAACCTATTGATATCAAAACTTTACATGCAAAAAAATACCCCCCGTTTACCCCCATTTCCAGCAATCTGTTTTTTGCCCCAAATGCGCCTTTTCCTAACATGAAATTTCGCAGCCAGCAGCCCAATCTCATCCGCCCTATTCCCCCGGCAATGTCACCACGGCACCTGCATCAATCGCCTCGTTCCCTGTTTCATCAATTTCCACTTCAACCTCTTTCGTCGCCGGCTTCTTCTCCTCAACGACAGCCGCATTTTCGCCCGGCAGCAGCGCGGTCCTAACCGCTTCACCCGCAACGGCCCGCTTTACCTTCTCGTCAAGCCGCCCTTCTAAACCCACCATTTCCGGATCACCCATCCCGCGAAACTCATCGCCCCGTGTAATCATCATCTGCTTCGCCATACGCCACGCCTTCACCGCACCCTCTTTATCTCCCGCGCGATACTTCGCATCACCCAAGTGATCAAAAATCACAGGATACTGCCCCTGAGGATGGTTCACTGCTTTTTCCAACCATGTTACTGCCGCGTCAAACGCGCCCAGCTTGTACTCTGCCCATCCCATCGAATCTTGATACGCTTCATTGTCCGGCTCATCCGCCAATGCTCGCGCGATCATAGCTTTCGCCTGCTCCAAATTCTTCCCTGCCATAATCCATTGATACCCCACCTGATTATTAGTCGGCCCGTGCTTCGGATGCTTCGCCAGCACCTTCAACATAAACGCCTCACCTGCCGCTTCCTGCTCATTTTGATCAAGCATCAGTCCCCACACAAAACCAATATCACCCGCCTCATCTGGGTAACGCGCCATCGCCTCCCACACAACCGCTTCTTTGCCTTCAAAACCATCTATCTGAATCATAGATGCAAATGTAAGCCTCGCCACAGCAATGAAATCGCGGTGCTCTCGCCCATCTAGCACCAACCGCAGTTGCCCGAATGCATCCTCGTACCGCTTCATCTCAAAATACAACCGTCCCAGTTGCACATCCCGCTCTGTCCCCGCAGGCTGATCCTTTACCAATCCCAAAAGCACATCGTACATCGCTGCCTCATCACCTACCTCACGATAGAAACGAACCGCCAACTGACGCACCTGCCCATCCTTTGGCATCTTCTCAAGCTGCCGCGACACGAATAGCTTGCCACGATCAATCTGCTTCGATTTCACATACACACGAAGCAGCCGCCCCATCACGTCATAGTCCTTCCCGTCCTGCTGCAACAACTGCAACAACAACATCTCTGCCTCACGATATTTCTTCGACCCCTCATACCATTCCGCGCGGCTTAACCTTGCTAGCCGACTATTCGGTATGGCCCCCACCAGCCTTCCGAACAACTTCTGCGTCTTCTCGCCCACATTTTCTAGCCGTGACCCCGAATTACGATACAGTGCAAACATCGCTGAATAAGCCTTCTCCTCTTTTGGATATCGGTTCAGCGCATCGAGCAGCACTCGCTCTGCATCCTGCTCACGTTTCAGCAGCACCATCAGATTTGCTTTCTCAAGCATCAATTCAATATCCGTGTTCCCGCGATTCCCCGCTTCATCCAACACCCGAACTGCCTGCTCATACGACTGCTTCGCCATCAAGAGACGTACGCGCAATGTCACAATTTCAGTCTCAGATCGATCGGCCACTTCATCGAGCAGTACCCCCGCTTTGTCATAATCCTTCAGCACCAGCATCGTCTTTACCAGCTCAAGCCGCGGTGCCAATACCTCCGGCTCGCGTTCATGTGCTGCTCCAAATGCTTCTGCCGCACCTCCAAAATTATTTTGCACTGCAAGCGTCAAGCCATAAATAAGCTGCACCATAGCGCGTTGCCGCTGATCAATATCTAACCCTTCCACCGCAGCTTTCAACTCAGATATGTGCTGAATTTCTCGTAAAAATCCGCGTGCCACCTCGCCTGCTTTCTCAGGATGCGTTTCCATCACCCCTGCACTCACCAGCACACTCTCCGCAAGCAAGTCCGCACTTGGTTCCCGGCCTCCTATTGCTTCCTTCTTCCCAAGCACGTACATCTGCAGGTAATGATTAAGTGCCATCACATCACCACCCGAATCTGCGTCCGCGTCATCCGCTTCACTTTCGCGCAGATGCGATAAGATAAATGCCTTCCCCGTATCACCCGGCATTAGCGTACTCAGTACCACCGCCGCTTCACTCGGGCGATCCGCTCCTTCATACTCCCCACGCAAATACTCGATCAAGACCCCCTCTTTGATCCCCTGCCCCACCATGTACTTCGCAAGCACCACCACCGCCCCGCTTTCCTTCGTCTGCTTCAACAAATTCGACAACTCACTCATCGCCCCTTCATCATCCCCCAACATCAGCAATGTATAAATCATCCGCGCACTAAAATCACCCGAATGCTGCACGCCCAATACCTTCGATCCTACATACGCCTGCGCCGCATGGTCCGGCTCACCCAACTGATGAAACCCATCCCCCATCGCCACAAGCAACTTCCCGCGCTGCTTCAATAAAAACGCAAATTCGCGTCCATAAACCGATCGGCTCCCGTACCCCATCGACGGGTCTGCAAACTGCTCAAAGCAATACAGCCCTGCGCGTAAATGTCCCAGCTTCGTCAGCGCCGTGCCAAGGTAATACCAACCAAGCGGTGGAATCGCGCGATCTAATTTCCCATCACCCGCTTCTATCTTCTCTAGCACGTGACCCAATACCGCGGCACCTGTACCCATCCGCCCCGCTGCGATCTCATGCCGTCCCACCAAATACAAACTTTCCAGATCATCTGGATTGAGTCGTACCACCCGCCGTAAAAGCTGCGCACCCTTTACCTTGTTACCACTCAGCGTGTACACCAAGCCTAAAAGTCGCATCACCTCAGGGGCATCCCCCGCCTCCTTCATTGCGATCTCTAACTGGCGCTTAGCCTCACCCAAATTACGTGCATTCCATGCCATCCGCCCCGCCACGTAAGCCCGTTGCGCCGCCAGCGACGGCTCGTCTGCAAACATCCTTTTTAAATCTGGCAGCTCACCCACTTCAACTTCAACGTGCTCAAGCCCCTCACTTTCACGAAATGCATTACTCCCCCGCCACGGCTCAATCTCAAGATCAATCGCCCCGACTTGCCCCTCCACAATCACCACATCATCCCGCTCAACTTCTTCTATTTTTTCATCCACCACCCCAGGCGCAAGTAAATCTGCTGGCATCTTGTATGATCCCAATGCATCGGCATAACTCATATTCGCTTTCGCAAATGCATCCCCCTCCAACCGCTTAACCTTCTCGCTGCTTCTCCCCGGCGGCAATGCAACATGCTCACGCACTACGCGCCACACGCGCACTTTTTTGCTTGCATCAATCGCCCCATGAGCCCCCACCTTCTCGCCATCCTCAATACCATTCGACGCGCAAGACAGCATCATGCCGCCCATTGCAACCAAGACTAACCAACCCAGTTTCGTTTGTTGCATACCGTCCCTGCTTCAAACGCCATCCCAAAGCCGCCGAGGACGCATCCCACGCACCTCTCAGAATGACGCACCTTTAAGGTATCACTTTGTTCAGCGGATAGCTGAATATCGCCTTGGCACCCGCTCGGCTAAGCTGCGGCACCAGCTCACGCTCAATCTTCGTCTCCACCACCACCTCAATCGCGACCCACTGCTGATCAGCCAACTCATTCACCGTCGGACTCTGTTCGCTGGGCAACAGCTTTAATACGTCGTTAAGTGTGTCGCGGGTCACGTTCATTTTCAATCCAACCTTACTTTTTGCCGCAATGGCCCCTTGCAGCAGTAAAGCCAGGTCTTCTATCTTCTGACGTTTCCAAGGATTCGCCCACGCGTCCTTGTTCGCAATCAGCCGTGTCGTCGAACTCATCAGCTCAGCAAGCACCTTCAGCTTATTCGCCCGTAGCGAACTCCCTGTCTCAGTTACGTCAACGATTCCATCCACCAGGCGTGCCTTCACCTCGGTCGCCCCCCAACTGAACTCAACCTTTGCTTTCACACCCTGAGATTCAAAGAACCGCTTCGTGGTCTCCGGCAACTCCGTCGCAATGATCTTCCCTTCAAGATCCTTTACGCTGTCGTAACCTGATTCTTCCGGCACAGCCAACACCCATCGGGCTGGCTTACTTGTCGCCTTTGAATACAAAAGCTCACAAACCTCAACCACGTCGGACCCATTCTCAACGATCCAGTCGTGGCCTGTAATCCCCATGTCCACCACACCATCTTCAACATACCGGCTCATCTCTTGCGCTCGGAACATCACTGCGCTCATTGTCGAATCATCAATCTCCGGAATATAAGACCGACTCGGCACACGCACCTGATAGCCCGCACGACCAAACAGATCCACTGTCGCTTCCTGCAAGCTTCCCTTTGGAATACCGACCACCAATTGATCTTCTTTCTTCTCAATCATCTTTTCAATCACTTCTTCTTACTGGTTTTCTTCTTGGTTGTTTTACCCGTCGTTTTTTTCGCAGCAGATTTCTTCGCTACCTTCTTCTTTGCCGTCTTCTTGGTTGCAGCTTTCTTCGCTACGGTTTTTTTCTTCGGCTCAGCTTTCTTTTTGTTGCTCTTACTGGCCGCAGCTTTCTTCGCAGGTGCCTTCTTCTTCTCAACCTTTTTCGTGATCGGCTTCAGCGATGGCACGGTCTCTTCCATCTCAATCACAGTCGACTTCATCTTCAAGCCTGAGACGTTCTGGCTATCCGCCCATGCTTGCAACACCAAATGCACATCCAGACACTCGCTTGCTTTCACCTGCTTCAACAGGAAAGACTCGACTGCTGACAGGTTCGATCCGTCCTCGACCACGCCTTCCTTCTCAAGCAGGTAACCCAAACGCCGATCCACCGGCATCGCATGCCCGCCAAAGCAAAGCAGCATCATCTGCGAAAGCACATACCCTGGCATTGCCGGCAGCGCCTCCAGATAAGCCTTCTGTTCCTTCTTACCCTTACCTTCGATCGACTTCATTGTCACCGAATGCTCAACCAGATACACCGCATTCAGCGCTTCACGCATCCGTGAGATCCGCTCCTCAGCAAAGGGGTACTTCGCACCAATAATATCGATCAGCTCATGATGATGCGTTACACGAATTTCATTGATATCCACCATCGCACCAAGCAACTTCTCAATCGCTTCCTCAGCCTGCGTTTCGGTTGCTTCCCATTGCAGAAAACTCATCACAAGCTGCAATACCGGCTCCCGGCTAACTGCTTCCAAACCCTTGTGCTTGCTCTTGATCTTCTTCAAAAGCGCTGTAAATTTTTTAACCTGTTCGCTATCTTTACCCATGCTTTCCTCATTCGTCAGCAGACTGCATTACGAAGCGTCTTCGTCCTGCGATTGGTTCTGTTCGGTCACATCAGCCGCACTGTCTTCCGTTTTGTCATCAAGTGTAGCCTCTGATTCTTCTCCCGTTTTTTCCATCCCCTCGTTGATCGCTGCGATCACCTTCGCCTGTACCTTCAAACTCTCGTCAAGCTTAAATTCAAGGTGCGGCACACCCCGCAGCGATACTAACTTCCGCGTCAAATGCTGGATATGCACCCGCGCATGATTCAAACCATCTACTGTCATCCGCTGATACTTCTCTGGCAACACCGACACATGAATAAACGCATTCTTCATGTCGCTCGTCACTTTGATCTTCGTGATACTTACCAAACCACGTATCCGAGGATCAGAGATCTGGCGTTGCAAGACCTGCGATATCGCCTTATTTAGTATCGCTTCAACTTGTGCAATCTTATGCGACATTCAAACTCATACCTTCATCATGACCCAAAGCAATCCGTTCGTTATCTTCCTGACAAAATCTCAATCTCATAATCATGAAGATAATAGCCCCTGCCCTTCTGAATCTTGTCGACCAGCTTATCCAACACACTTTGCGTGTACTTCACATCACTGCTCGCCATCACAATACCAAGAACCGCATGCGTCAGGCTTTCCTGCTTATCAACTTCAGCAACCGATACCTGATGCTCGCGGTGCAACCGATCCTTCATACTCCGCACCACCCGCCGCTTATCCTTCAGCGACTCACTACCATCCACAATCAGCTCAACCTGTAAAATCCCGATCACCATAGGCACTGTGTTTTGTATGCTGCATCAGCTTTCTAATCAGCCGCTGCATTGTTTTGCCATCCACATCACAAAAACCTTGCACAACAATGTGATCTACAACTCAAGCTTACGCTTCACTTCGATCACCTTGTAGCACTCGATCTTGTCACCAGCCTTGATGTCTTCAAAGCCAACCAGACGGATACCACATTCTGTACCCGCACGCACTTCCTTCACTTCGTCCTTCACGCGGCGAATACTCTCGATCGCTCGGTTGTCCGTTACCACGACGCCGTCACGAGTCACACGTGCTAAACCATCCTTCTGCATCGAGCCATCCTCAACAAGACAACCCGCCACAAAACCAAGCTTCGAAATCTTGAACGCTTCCTTCACATGTGCCACACCTAACTGCTCTTCCTTCTTCTCAGGTTCAAGCATGCCTTCAAGCGCCAGCTTCACTTCGTCAGTCAGTTCATACAGCACACGGTATAGACGCACATCAACTTTTCTCGCTTCGGCAATCTCACGAACCGCCGGCGTGATCGCCACATGGAAACCAATAATGATCGCGTTCGACGCATCTGCCAACACAACATCACTTTCAGTGATCCCGCCAACAGCTGCGTGCAAAACCTTCACCTGCACCTCGTCGTTATGGATCTTCTCAAGGCTCTCACGCAACACCTTCAACGTACCCTGCACGTCAGCCTTGAGGACCACACGCAGATCCTGCATCTGGCCTTCCTTGATCGCACTCGCAAAGTTATCCAGCGTCACCTTTGTCTGAGCGGCAAGCATCTGCTGGCGCTCAGCATCACGGTACTGCTGGGCCACATTCTCTGCCTGACCCAACGTTTCGGTCACGTAGAACTTATCACCTGCATCTGGAATCTCATCGATACCCGACAATTCCAACGGTGTCGCAGGTCCCGCTTCACGAATCGCACGCCCCTTGTCGTCCGTCATGTCACGCACACGGCCAAATGCGCGGCCAATGTTGATGTAATCACCAACCTTCATCTGGCCCTGCTGAAGCAACACACGCGCCACACTACCACGACCCGTCTGCATCTCAGCCTCAACTACCGTACCTCTAGCTGGCCCGCCATAATCAGCAGTCAAACTCAAAAGCTCAGCCTGATAATCCAGTACTTCAATCAATTCCTCGACGCCTTCGCCGGTGATCGCACTAGTCTTGATGACTTCCGTTTCACCGCCCCATGCCGTTGGATTCAGACCATGCTCTGCAAGCTGACCATAAATCTTCTGGATGTTTTCTTCTGTTGCTTGTGGTGTATCGCTCTTATTCAACGCTACCACAACAGGCACGCCTGCAGCCTTCGAGTGATTGATCGATTCAATCGTCTGAGGCATCACGCCGTCGTCTGCAGCAATCACCAACACCACAAGGTCTGTCATGCCCGCACCACGTGCACGCATCGAAGTAAACGCTTCGTGGCCCGGCGTATCCAGGAACACAACCGTCTTATCATCGCCATCCGAGCCTTTAATCGTCACACGGTACGCACCCACGTGCTGGGTAATACCACCCGCTTCGTGCGCTGCAACATCCGCCTTACGGATTCGGTCAAGCAAACTTGTCTTACCATGGTCAACGTGACCCAGCACCGTAACCACCGGTGGCCGGCTTTGCACATCAACCGCATCTCGCTCTTCAAACTGCTTCACAAGTGTTTGCTCAGCAGTTTCCATTTCCTTCACTTCAAGCTCGATGTCGTACTCAAGTGCAACTTCCATCGCCGCTTCAGTATCAATCGCCGAGTTGATCGTTGCCATGATACCTTGCTTGAACAGATGCTTAATAATGTCTGCACCCTTCATGCCCGTTGCCGCACTCAAACTCTTAATCGTGATCGGCTCAGCAATCTCAACCTTACCGCCCACCATCGCTGGCGTCTGAGCAACCTGACCACCGCCACGCTTACTCATGTCACGACGACGCTGTTTCATGAAACCCGATGCACCTTTCAAACGTGCATCAAGTTCTTCCATATCTGCCTGTGAAAACTTATTCGGTCCCGTTGGTAATGCTGCATTCGCACTACGACCTCGGCGCTGATTCATGCCACGGCGCTGATTACCGCCCTTGCCGCCACCTTGACCGCCGCGACCGCCCTGGCCACCACGACCGCCCATATCCTCGCCACCACCACCGCCAGCACCTCGGCCACGTGCCGGTCCGCGTGAACGCGTAATCCCTTCAACTGCACCACCAGCACCCATGCCCGCGCCTTGACCACCGCCTTGGCCGCCTTGGAATCCACCGCCGCCACCATTTGGACCGCCCGAACCACCTGGACCTCGACGACGCGGTGCACGCTGCTGCACTGGCTCAGGTTGTTCAACTCGGATCACCTTCGGACCCTTGAGCGCCACCTGCTTCGGCTTCTCCATCATCTTCCCGACCGGCTTAATCACCACCGGACGATTCGGCACATTCTGCTCGCCCACAGGTTTCACCACGCGCGGCTCGACCTGCTTCACAATCGTTTTCCTAGGCTTCGGTTTTTCTTCCGACACAGCCTCACTCTGTGTTTCACCCACACCCTCTTCTTCCTTCGGTTTTGATGACTTCTTCGCCTTCGCGGCGATCTGCGCCGGCGTCACCACCACCTTCTTCTCTTTCTCAGCAACCTCTTCTTCAATCTCACCCACAACTTCTTCAGCAGAAGGCGCGGTATCCGCAACAACCTCAGCGGCCTTCGGCTGCTTTACGATCACTGGTGCTTCTTCTGCCTTTTCAAGTGCAGCTTTTTCTACAACTGCCGCAGGCGCGTCAGCTTTTGCGACAGGCTTCGCCTTCTTACGAGCCTTCGCCTTGGCTTTGGTCAGATCAACCTTCTCTGCCGTCTCAACCGCGGTCGTTGTATCGCCACCCAGCTCAGCTTCACTAAACCATTGGCGCACCGTCGCCTCAAGCCCCAGCTTCACTGTAGACATGTGGTTCGTAATGCCCGGCACATCTTCAGCCTGACATTTCTCGACGATTGCTTTGCTCTTCACACCAAGTTCTTTGGCGATCTCGAATACGCGCTTGGCTTTGGCCAATGCAAACTCCTTGCCAGCTTCACAGCCGGTCGTCTTCGCCACAACACCTCGCATCTTCGCACTCCGCAGTCTGACTTCTCATCAAACCGCACGATGCTGTGACCTTCTGGTTGTCCTCCCAAAACCAACGCTGGTTTTGAGATCTTTATCCCACCCAACAAACATTACCTGATCACATCAGGATTTATCTTCTTCGTCATTCGCAGAAGCATCTTCACTTTCAGGGGCATCTTCCGTTTCAACTTCCGCTTCAACCTCAGCCTCAACATCTGCTGAAACTTCTTCTTCCACTACAGCCTCTTCAGCCGCTTCTTCTACCACTGGCGTTTCAGTACTTTCTGGTGCTGCTTCCTCAGTCGCAGGAGCATCACTGCCCGGACCAAGAATGTCACCAAGAATCGCAGCCGCCTGCGCCGCGCCCGGCATCGAATCCATGCCGTCACGTTCAGCCTGCTTACGCTTCTCAGCTTCTTCCTTCTCTTTTGCCTGCTCAGCTGCAAGCACCTTACCCCGAGCCGTCGCAACTTCGACCACCTTCTCTGACAGTGCTTCTTCGATCTGCAATTGCTCCGCCAGATAAGCCGCACCAACTTCTTCAATATCAAACACGCTGATCACACCCAAGGCGGCCAGCTTATCAATCTCTGTATCCTCAAAACCATCAATCTCGCGCAGACACGATTCCATCGCATCGAGACTCTTCGTGTATTCCGGCGGCGTTAGGATATCGATGTCCCAGTTCGTCAAACGGGCAGCCAAACGAACATTCTGACCACGCTTACCGATCGCCAACGACAACTGATCCTCATTGACCACAACAGTCGCGCGGCCCAGCTCAAAGCATAGCGAAATCTCAACAACCTCAGCCGGCTTCAGCGCGTTCTGAATCAATATCTGACTCGACTCATTCCAACGCACAATATCAATCTTCTCACCACCCAATTCATCAACAATATTCTTGATGCGACTACCACGCACACCCACACACGCACCGACCGCATCAACCTTCGAGTCGATCGAACTCACCGCAATTTTCGTACGATGGCCTGGCTCGCGCGCCATTGCTTTAATCTCAATAATCCGCTCACTCACCTCAGGCACTTCCACCTCAAACAGCCGACGAATAAACTCCGCACTGCCCCGGCTCAATACTATCTTCACTTGATTGCCGCTCTCGCGCACATCCAAGATCATGCAGCGAACCCGCTCGCCAGCCTGATGTTGCTCGCCCGGGATCTGCTCGCTCTTCGGCATAAACCCCTCCGCACGACCCACCTGAACCACAAGTGCCCCGCCCTCATATCGCTGAGCCATCCCCGTCGTCAGTTCACCCACGCGGTCCGCAAACTCGTTGTAAATACTCTGGCGTTCATCCTCACGGAACCGCTGAATCATCACCTGCTTCGCGGTCTGCGCCGGGATGCGACCAAGCTCCTCTAAAGGAATTTCTACATCTTCCTGCCATAATCGGATCTGACCCGTCAGACGATCCACCTCTGACCGAAACTCTTCGGTCCCCTCAGTATTAAAATGTTTGCGCGCTGCGCTCACCATCGCCTGCTCGATATCGTGGAACAAAGCTTCCTTGTCCACGTTTCGTTCACGTGCGATCGAATCGATTACTCGTAGCATTTCACTTGAATTCATTTTTCCGCATTCCTGCTATTTAGTTGTTATTCAATTGTCTGCGTTCCACTCATCTATCCGTTGGATAGCCGCTCTCACGGCTTCCAACGTCCTGACAGCAGCACCCACTTCGGCAAGATGCCCCTGCGACAACACGTTAATTTTCATTCAGCCAACTTTCTCAGCTAGCCATGACCAACAAAAAACCACGCTCCATCTTGAGGAAACGTGGCCCGGGCAGATCACACCAACTCGCTTTCACAAGTTAGCATGCTCAATCACATGCGATTGCCGTTACATCACAACCGCACACTCCTTCCTTTGCTCGATCTCTGATCCCGATTTTCATCAGGTCTCAGACACCTCGCGGAGTCTTGCGGTGCCAGCAAACAGCACAGTCCAAGATGGGCGTTCCTCGCGCCCATCACTGCGCCTTCGCTCCAACGGTATGCACGCCTTTGTGATTCATGCCTTCTACCTCAGGCTCAGCCAGCCACTCTCGCAGCCAGCTCACAACATTCCAGTCAGTCACCAGATCACAGGCGCAAAGCGCCCGTCAACCAGCCCCTAAGTCTATGAAACCCAGCCTCCCTGTCAAGATTCCACACCCTGTATATATTAGCTCCCATCGTCCACCTCACAGCCTAGTACCCATTATTTAGCCTTCCCTCTCAATCTCACCAAGCTCTCGGCTTCCACACCGTAGGGGTTCATTTCACCAGAACCTCTCGCGCCCTCCTACCAGCACCCCAGAGTTGATTCCCAGCCATCTATCGCGCATAATACTCCGCTCGACTTGCTAAGCAGTCCCAAAATGGGTCCGCTCGTGCCAATGCTCTCAAACGGCCAATGCGGGGTATCTAACCCACTAAGGACGACAAACTTAGGTTACAAAACAAGTTACGAAACGATAGCAAACAGGAATTGACACTATGGCCCACTCACTGAGTGCCAAAAAACGTATTCGCCAAAACGCCGCCAGCCGCTCACTGAACCGCTGGCGCAAGCGCACCTACCGTGAAGCGATCAAAGAATTTCACGAATTAATCCTCCACGGCTCCGTCGAAGATGCCAAAAAGCAACTCGACGCGATCTACAAGATCCTCGACAAGGTCGCTTCCACCTCTGCGATGCACAAAAACACCGCAGCCCGCTACAAGAGCCGTCTTTCCGCTCGCCTCAACGCCAAAAAAGCCGCCGCCTAACCCTGGAAGCCAAAACACTTCCACACAACAACAACAAAATCCCCCCAACCTCCTCGCCAACCCGCGAGGTTTTTTCATAACGATATACAACGTCAAGTATACTGCTAAACAGTAACTGATTGTTGCTCGTTATATGTTTCTACAAGGAATATCGCCAAGGTACTTGCAGCACCAATTGCTAATCTCGCATGCCTGCTATTGAGGCCTTTCCGTGTAGCCGAACGACCATGACCACTACCATAGTGATTTCGTAAATATGCCAATCCGGATGCTATATTTGCCATGCTACCTAGTATCCCTTTAATACTATTGGAAGCTTTTGCCTCGTCAGGTATGTTTTTGGGCGCGAGATTTAGTTTCTCTAATGTCGTTCTAACAAGATTTGAAAAATCTAGCGTTCGCCCAATTTCAACTTGATAATTTTCCAAGATTGTTTTACATACGGTCTCAATTAATTCCTTCGCAGTCCCAATAGCCAAATCATAATCACGATGCTCTACAGCTCTCTCCATTCTCGTAATTTGATTTAATATATATTCTGCTTCACTTCCATTAAACTGCAATTTCAGCACGTTTATTTGGTTAGAAATATCGACTGATCTATCACGAAAAGCGTATATAGATTTACCTGCAATCGTTCGTTCAGGATAGATCTCATAACCCGTGGGCTTAAGAATGAGATTAATCCCACAACGAATCTGCTCAACATCTTCACCAACCGATCGAACAACTGGATGAAGCATTTCACATAAAAAATTCAGCAGCATTCGATCCGGACCATCCACCAAACCCAACCGAGAGTCTTTAAATACCCAATCTTCTTCCCAGTCCTCAGGGTTAATAACCCGATGACGCCATATTTCGCCTGCAAAAGTTTTCTCTCTGAAATCATCTGATGGCAACGTGTCAAGCTCATATAAACGTGAAAGAAAATCACAATCAGTCAGTCGCCCATACCATGCAATACCCTCAAGCATTATCCAATCAAATATATCTCTTCTAATACTCTCTGGAATTCTCATCACATCCCCTTCATGGTTTAACTCACCTCGAAATCACAAACACCGCCGTATCTGCATTCAGGTTCGGATCATCCGCCACCTCTTTGCCCGTCTCGCTATCGAGATACACACCTTGATGGATCGTGATCCCCTTCTTCTCACAAAACTCTTCCCAATCCTTGATCGACAGGAATCTTCTATTCGGCGTGTCGTACCAAGCAAAACTTAATAACCCGTGCTCCTTCCCCGGACTCCGACCATCATGATACAACTCATCCCGCAGCTTCTTCTCCGCAAAGTTCGGAAAGCTTACAATGCACTTCTCACCCACCCGCAACATCTCATCTACCAACTTCTCCGTCCGTACCACACTCTGAAGCGTCTGACTCAACACCACATACTCAAATTCTTTCTCCCCAAACGCCGGTACGCCCTCCTCCAAATCCGCCTGCACCACATCAAACCCAAGCTTCACACTCGCCACCACACTCGCTTCATCAAGCTCCACACCCACGAGCCTTTTCGCCTTCTTCTGATGCGCTAATCGCAACAAAAGCCCACCACCACCACAACCCAAATCAAGCACACTCGCACCATCTTCCACCAAATCACAAATGCGATCATAATCCACACGCGCATGGCTAAAGATGCTCCGTGCATCCGTCGGCAGCGCATCCTCATCTATCGCCTTATACGTCGCATCAACCGTCGTCGTTTCTAAAAAACCCTTCAACATCTCCCCATACCGGTCGTAATCATCCGGCAGCAAAAACGCATCATGACCGCAATCACTCGTGATATTGCAATAGCTCACATACTTCCCACCATGAATCAGCGCCTTCAAAATCTGTCGACTTTGAAACGCAGGAAAAAGCCAATCACTCGTAAAACTGATCACTAGCCAACGACACTTCGCCCCACTAAACGCAACCGCCAATTCCTCACGCGAGCTACCCAAATGAAAATGATCCATAGCCCGCGTGATCACCACATAACTATTCGCATCAAACCGCTCGACAAACTTACTCCCCTGATGCGCAAGATAACTGCCCACACTAAAAAACTTCTCAAAGTCCGTATCAATATCCCGCGGATTCGTGCGGTCCTCGTCAAACTTATCGCGCATCGATTCCCGCGATAAATACGTGATATGCCCCAGCATCCGCGCGATCGCCAGACCAGTATCCGGCTTATGCGCCTCTTCATAATACTGACCACCATTAAAAAACGGATCACTCAAAATCGCATTCCGGCCTACAACATCAAACGCAAGTGCCTGACTCGTCAATGTCGGACTTGTCGCAATCGCAGCCACCGCACCAACGCGCTCCGCATAACGCAGCGCCCAACAAATCGCCTGGTGCCCACCCAATGATCCGCCCACCACCGCAAATAATTTCTCAATCCCCAAATGATCGATCAGCATCCGCTGCACATCAACCATATCCTCAATCATGATCAGCGGAAAATCTTCCCCGTACCGCTGCCCCGTTTTTTCATTCAAACTGCTCGGACCGGTGGTCCCCCGGCAACTTCCAAGCACATTCGCGCAGATCACAAAAAACTTCCGCGTATCAATCGCCTTCCCCTCCCCTACCACAATCTCCCACCAACCCTCATCATCATCATCGCAATGCCGCGCCACATGCGAATCCCCCGTCAGCGCATGACACACCAACACCGCATTATCCTTCCTCGCATTCAATTCCCCCCACGTCTCATACACCACCTCAACCGATGATAACACGCCCCCCATCTTCAACTTCACATCGCCCTCAAAACGCACCTTCTGCGCATACCCCAACTCTCCACTCCCCCGCACATCATCACTACTTTTCGCAAACTCATCCGTCATTGCTCTTACCAATCTTTCATATGCCTCTCCCCAAGCCCACGGTTTCCACGCCGTAGGATTTCATCATACCACACCTTTAGCCACCATTACCCAAACTTCCGGAAGCTATAAAACAAGGACGAAGCTTTCGCTCCGCCCTTGCCAGAATCTACATAAGCATCAACCTAATACACGATTAGACTGCAACGGCGGTCGCGGCCTTAAGCGCCTGATCCAAATCCGCAATGATGTCATCTGCATCTTCAATCCCTACGGACAAACGCACATACTCAGGGTTCACACCCGTCTGCGCCTGCTCTTCTTCGGTCAACTGACTATGTGTCGTCGAAGCAGGGTGAATGATCAATGTCTTCGCATCGCCAATATTCGCAAGGTGACTCAGCAGCTTCACGCTGTTCACCACAGCCTTACCCGCTTCGATACCGCCCTTCACACCAAAGCCTAAAATCGCGCCCTGTCCGTCCGGCAAGTACTTCTTCGCATTCGCATGTGAATCCGCACTTTCCAAACCAGGATAGTTCACCCATTCAACCGCATCGTGTGACTCGAGGAACTTCGCCACCTTCAGCGCGTTCTCGCAATGGCGTGGCATACGCAGATGCAACGTCTCCAAACCCTGCAAGAACAAGAACGCCGCAAAAGGACTCATCGCCGCACCCGTGTCACGCAACCAGTGCGTACGGATGTGCAAGATGTAAGCAATATTGCCGATTGGACGAAGCGCCTCTTCAAACACCACACCATGATAGCTTGGCGATGGCGCACAGAACTCTGGCCACTTCTCAGGATTATCCGCCCACTTAAAGTTACCACTGTCCACAATACACCCACCAATGTGCGTGCCGTGTCCGCCGATAAACTTCGTCGTCGAATAAACTGTGATATCAATACCGTGCTCAAAAGGACGTAACAAATACGGCGTCATCACCGTATTGTCACAAATCACCGGCAAACCTTTCGCATGGGCCGCATCCGCAATCCCCTTGAAATCAGGCACATCACACTTCGGATTACCAATCGACTCCATATACACACAACGTGTATTCTCATCTGCCAACTCAGCAATCTTCTCAGGCTCACTCGGATCAAAAAACCGAACCTCAATACCCAACTGCTTAAACGTCTGTGTAAACAGCGTCCACGTCCCGCCGTACAAACTCGTCGACGCGATAAAGTTTTGACCGCTGTGCACAATCGTCAAGATCGCTGCGGTAATCGCACTCTGACCCGACGCAAATGCCAAGCCCGCCGCACCACCATCGAGCGCCGCGATGCGTTTTTCCAACACATCCGTCGTCGGATTCATCAAGCGTGTATAGATATTGCCAAACTCTTTAAGGCCAAAGAGGTTTGCTGCATGATCCGTATCATTAAACGTATACGACGTCGTCGCATAGATCGGCACCGCTCGTGAATTCGTTGCCGAGTCCGGCTCCTGCCCCGCATGAAGAGCCCGTGTACCTAAACCATAGTTTTGTTCTGACATCTTGTGTCTCCGTATCTTCGCACCCCATGCAGGCAATCATCCTCTTCGTGATTAAGCCTTCTGGGAGTTGAATGGTTATACCGGAGGGAGACAGAGCAGCACACCAACGTGCTATCTAACACACGGTTAGACCTGCCTCATCCCAGTTGCGTTTTCAATTTTGGTGCGACCCGTGTTCCTCATGTGCCACCGCACCGTCGCAGCACATCGTTTATATCAAATTCTACCCCGCATCCTCACGCCGCTAGCTCATCACTCAAGCCCCAACTGTTATGGCGTCTAAGCTTCTGAGGGGATAATACATTAGCAGGCAGCCATAAACCTGCCAAGGCGATTATCCATAATTTCAAACAAAAATCCACTATCCCGAACAAACCATATCCTCCTGACCCACAGGCCGCATCATCAGACATTTCAATCTCTAGAGTAGCCCCGATCTCACCACCGACCTTAAACTGTGGAAAATATGCTGCTTACCACAAAACATCCTTAAAGCCGCACAAACTCGCAATACAAGTCACTTATATAACCTCACATCCAAACAAGAGATCGCCTACTTTTCTCTAGACGAAACCTTCCCCGCCAGACTATCTTTTCCTTAACACCCTCCTCCGCCAGCCAAAACATTTTAAACAGATTAATATTCACTACTTAACATTTAACCTTCCAGTAAATCCTGCCACAGACTCCCGAATCATCTTGGAAAAAATCAAAAAAAATTACTAAGATTGAGCTAGGAGCTTGACGGTAAAAATGCTTAGTGTTATATAATACATGTCGAGCAAACAATGACCCGGTCATCTGCTCAGCCGGCAGAAATGCCACACAAAACCAGACCCCACACCACCTGTTCGATCTATGATCGAGCAATCCCAATCATGCCTGAGACGTCAAAATCTCAGGCATTTTTTTGCATACTCCCATACACCCTTTAGCCGTGATCCAGCGGGTCGCGGAACTAGAGTACAAACAACTCACCTAAACAATAAGCCCACAGGTTCAACCCGTGGGATCAAATATGCCATTCAATCTAATAAGTGTCTATCCAGCGATTAGTCTATCTTGCCATTATAGACCGCACCATTACGCCGGCACTTCGTCCGCCAGCTTCGCGCGGATATGCGATTTCACCACATCCACATCATTTGCCAAAACATCAAACCGCTCATCCAATTCATAAAGTGATTCCAAATGCTTCGGTAGCGGCGGTCGTACACCTGTCGCCTTCTCAACATTATCCGGGAACTTTGCAGGATGCGCCGTCGACAAGGTAATCATGGGCGTCGCCTTATCATCTGCCGTTTTAATCTCTCGCCATGCTGCTTCAATCCCCACTGCCGTATGTGGGTCTACCAGCATCTCTGTTTGATCATACACCTTGCGAATCGCGGCCAGTGTTTCGTCTTCACTCACCCGCTGCGCCGCGAAGAGTTGCCGTGCATCGGCAAGCAACGCTGCATCTATGTTAAACTCGCCCGTCTCTTTCAACTCATTCATCAGCGATGCGATCTTCGCGCCATCCCGCCCATAAATATCAAATAACAATCGTTCAAAATTCGATGAAATCTGAATATCCATCGAAGGCGACATGGTCGGATGTACCTCGCCCAACTTGTGCTCGCCGGTGTTCATTACCCGCGTCAGAATATCATTGGAATTTGAAGCAATCACAAGCTTTTCGATCGGTAAACCAAGCTGTTTTGCACAGTAGCCAGCAAAGATATCGCCGAAGTTTCCCGTCGGCACAGTAAAGTTTACTTCGCGGTCCGGTGCCCCTAATTGAATCGCGCTAGCCACGTAATAAACAATCTGCGGCATGATCCGTGCCCAGTTGATCGAGTTCACACCCGACAGCGCGATCTCATCACGAAACGCATGATCATTAAACATCGCCTTCAAAATATTCTGACAATCATCAAACGTTCCCTTCACCGCAATGTTGTGAACGTTTGCCGCATCAACGGTTGTCATCTGACGGCGTTGCACTTCCGAAGTACGGTTATGCGGATGCATGATAAAGATCGACGTGCGTGACCGGCCACGGATCGCTTCAATCGCTGCCGACCCTGTATCACCCGAAGTCGCGCCGACAACAGTGATGTGCTTGTCGCGCTTGTTCAAAACATAATCATAAAATCGGCCAAGCACCTGCATCGCCACATCTTTAAACGCAAGTGTCGGTCCGTGATACAACTGCATCAGAAAATGATTCGGCCCGATCTGCACCAGCGGCGAAACATCATGATGCACAAACGTGCTGTATGCCTCGTCAATGATCTTCTTCAGGTCCGCCCCAGCGATGCAATCCCCAACGAACGGCGTCATCACCCTTAATGCAATCTCAGCGTAACTCAGCCCTCGCATCGCCCGAAAATCATCCGCACTAAATTTTGGAAATGCCTCCGGCACGTACAACCCACCATCGCGAGCCAAACCCGCCATGAGAACCCCCTCAAAATTCAATGCTTCCGCCTGTCCGCGGGTACTGATGTACTTCACCGTTACACTCCAAATGTGGTCTATCTGTCCGAGTGAGTCCAGCATTGTATCACCCCCACAAACACGATGCAGGCTCCACCCGTTCAGCACATACGATATTCGTAATCGCATTTTATCACTCGGGTTATGATTGTACGGGATTTTTATATAACAATTTGTACAATGTGGGGCATGAGTGTGATTATTGGCATTACCGTAGATACAAAAGACAACACTTGGGACTCGGGCAAGTATCAGTCCGGGCTAGGATACTCAAACTATGTGGCTGAGGCAGGCGGGATTCCGATTCTGCTGCCGCAGCGGATTGAGTTGGTCAAAGAGTTCGTCAACCTGTGCGACGCAATCGTGTTCACCGGCGGGGACGATCTGCACATGGATAAGTTCGGCCACGAGCAACATCCACAATCGAACCTGCTTTGCCCGAATCGGCAAGCCTTCGAGACCGCACTCTATGCAGAGATCCACAAGCGGCCAGAGTATCCGGTGCTAGCAATCTGCTTGGGGATGCAGTTGATGGCACTGCTGCACGGCGGGGAGATCAATCAGTGCTTGCCAGAGACATTGGACAGCCACGAAAAGCACATGAATGATTTGAAGCATCCGGTTGAGTTGGTGGTGGATGATTCGGTCATGGATGACGTGACAGGCGACACGACCAGCTATCACCGCCAAGCAATTGCAGACCCGGGCGATCTGCGGATTGTTGCAAGAGATGAAGACGGCACCATTGAAGCGATAGACGACCCGAGTAAGCCGTTCTATCTGGGTGTGCAATGGCATCCAGAACGCAGCGCACGAGACGCGGTGGGACTAGGATTATTTAAGAAGGTTGTTGAGGCTGCGAAGGTTTATCAGCGCGGTAAGAATGGATGATGATGATAAAGACACCGAGCAGCAGCGCAGCATCTGCAAGATTAAAGATCCACGGATACCATCCGGTGGTGGGCAGAAGATGAAACATATCTCTAACCGCTGAATAGACGATGCGATCATAGAGGTTCCCGAGTGCGCCAGCGAGGATACATGCGAGGCCAAGATGAAAGGCCCATGCACTGGCTTTAGAACGTGCAAAGAATAAGCCGATGACAAAGAGTGCAATCGCGGTTACGCCTATGAATACAGGCCTTCCGCCTTTACCTAATCCGAAAACAGCACCGGTATTCAGGGTAATGTGAAGATTCAACAGATGTGGAATGATCGTAATACCCTCCGCACTTTGCGGGATAGGTTGTGCGGCATCGGTATAGACGTTAATAATGATGTCCTTGCCATTATCAGTAAAGCGGTATGCACCAGCATCGGCAGGAGCGGGTTCGTCAACAGGTTGAATGACCACGGGGTAGTCGCCAACATCTTTGAAGCTGTAATACTTAATGAGCAGATCGGCGGTGAGGAGCACTGCGGCAACGATGAGAAATAAAATGACAGCGCGAGAAGATCGCCATGCAAGTGCCTCGGTTGATGCGGGCTGATCCTCAGTATGGGATGAAGATGCTTGATGGTTGGCGTTAGTGTCTGCCTGATCGTTCATGGGCTTATTGTACCTGAGGAAGATGATCGGTGAATCGGTATCGTGGGTATGAAAAACGCCCCTGGTATGAGGGGCGCATGTGATTGCTATTGGGTGACTTGATTAGAAGCCGCGGCGTTCACGTTCTCGAGCAACCTCAATGGAATACTTGGCCCAAGGTTTGATCTCAAGACGAACGGTCTGAATAGGTTTGCCACTCTGAACGCAGATGCCGTAGATGCCGAGGTCCATACGGCGAAGCGCATCATCGATCTCAATAAGCAGGCGGCGTTCCGATTCCATCAACCCGAGTGTGAACTCTTGCTCGTAATTGTCCGTGCCGACATCAGCCATGTGGAGTGGCATATTGGAGAGGTTACCAGCGGAATCACGTGCGGATTGCATATGCTGGACATCGCCGACGATTTCGGCTCGTTTCTCAAGGAGCATCTCACGGAATTCGGCAAGTTCCGCCTTCTTGAGAGGACACTTGATCTTCTTGAGTTGGTCCTCGGTGAGCTCGGTGGGGACAGGTTCTTCTTCCTCAATGGGCTGGATGATGGGGGCTGATTTTTTGGCCGCAACGGTTTTCTTGGCAACTTTCTTCGCAGCCTTTTTAACGACCTTTTTCTTAGCAACCTTCTTCTTGGTGGCAGCCTTTTTGGTCACTTTTTTCTTGGTTACTGCCTTCTTCTTGGTCGCCTTTTTAGACGCAGTAGATTTCTTGGACGCGGCTTTTTTCACGACCTTTTTCTTGGCAGCTTTTTTCTTGGCTGCTTTCTTTTTGGCGGCTTTTTTCTTTGCCAAGGCAGTACTCCATGAGCGTTAAGTTTTTGCTGAATAAGCAATTAAGAGAATGCTATGAATGCTCGCATGCCTCACGTATCACAACCAGGCGAAATTGCGACCATCCCGGAAACCGCCGAATAATATCGCTTGCCCCCAGAATCCGCAAGCAGCTTCTGGGATGAAAGACAAGCGCAGACTCATCGGACATGCGGAAGGGCGGCCATGATTTTTTGTCGCATATGGGGTTAATCGCCGTGCTTTTCGCGGAGCCTGCCCGAGAGACGGAGCAGAAGCTGCACACGCTCAAACTCATTTAGCCAGCACTGGAGCGACTCTGCCAGCTCCTCATCAGGGACAGGAGCACCAGGAAGTGGACAGGCACCGCCAAGCTGCTGGGCAGCCATGCGGCGGTAGCGGCAGAGAGTACGGTCGCCATACCAACCGACCTGTTCGTAGTCTTCAGCGAGGAAGATCACAACGGGGACGCGCGTCCCGGCATTAATGGTGACTTGATCACGAAGTTCGGGAACTTCATCCCGATCGATGTAGCCTATCTCGATATTGGGCGAACCTTGTGCGATTTTTTCGATAAGGGGAACCTGCTGCACACAATCACCACACCAGACGCCAGAAACGACGATGACTTTCATGTTGCGTTTGAAGTCACCGAGGAGCCTGCGCTGATCTGGGTTAAGATCGATTTGGTTGTAGATTTCGGACCAGTTTTGTTGCTGCTGTTCGTTGCCGGTGGCAGCGTATTGGTCATAGGGGAGGCATTTGTCGTGGATAGATTTCAGGTAGGCGGCGTCCATGGATATCTCCGGGTCATGTGTGGTGGTCTCGCGGTATATGTTATCCGCAAGGTGTGAACATAGCTGAGAGAGGGGTTATTCCAAAAGAAAAATCAGGAACACATGAAAAAACCCGCTAGAGGAGCGGGTCGTGAATTTGAAACTTTAGCGCCTAGTGGGGTGGTTATTTGTCGAGCATGCCGGAGGCACGGGCATAGTCAAAAACGCCGCCTGCATCGATGATGGGTTTGACATCGCCGAGCGGTTTGAGGGCGTAGGCTTTGCCGGTGGTGGTGTTGCGGACTTCGGCGTTATCGAGGTCGACTTCGAGTGTGTCGCCGGTGGAAATTTCTTCGACAAGTCGCTCGACAGATTCGCATGGCAGCAGGTATCCGCCATTGACGCAATTTCGGAAGAAAATGCGGGCGTAGAACTCAGCAATCACAACAGTCGCGCCGGCTTCTGCGATGGCGAGGGGTGCATGCTCACGTGAAGAGCCACAGCCAAAGTTCTTGCCGCCAATGACGATTTTGAATTCGGATTTGAATTCGCCTTCTGGGACAAAAGGGATGTCGCCAGATGGGAGACCGCGTTGCCCTTCAGGGACGCCGACGTTGGCGTACATGCCGAAGAATTTGCGCTCTTCGGGGTCGGTGGGGTCGTATGAGAGGAATTCAGCGGGGATGATCTGGTCGGTATCGATGTCGTCGCCGAGGACGTAAGCTTTACCGGTGATGATATCTGCCATGGGAGTACTCCAATAATCTCAGTTTGGGTAGACGAACAAGTATAGCGAAGCGGCGGACGAGGATCACCTTGAGGTGAAGGATGACGCTGCAGAACAGCCCCGCACATGGAATAGCGGGCTTTGGGGAGGAAGGAATCTCAGATCACAACCAACGGTCTAGGCTTGAGGCGGCTTAAGGAGAAAATCAGTCCGTCACGGAATCTGATTCAGGCTCTGGCTTGGCTGCGGTCGCTTTGCCAGATTCTGCGGGCTCGGAGGGCGCATCGGTAATGACGGGAAGCGCGGGTTCACTGGGTGATTCGACAGCAGGAAGCTGGGCATCAAGCAAACGGAGACGGGTTGCGACTTGGGGCTTCATAGTGCCGAGAAGGGTACGGAGAGAAGTAACGATCTGGCGCGCTTCGTCGGTTCGTTTGGCCGCAATATAACGTTTGGCTTGTTCGATAAAGGTGTTGACGATGGGGTCATCTGTGCCAGTACGACCGCCAACCTCAATGATGTCGAGCAAACGTTTAGCCGAAGCGAAAGCGCCATCAATGGCGTTAAGATGAAGTTGCGAAGTAATGTAGCCGCGAAGGAATTGCTCCCGTTCATGAGCAGAAAGCTGAGTGATGCTTGCATCAACTTGTTGATAATCAAGCAACGCAGCGGCGGAGTTTGCGAGATGCAAACGGATCTCGGCGCGTTTGAGAAAGATCAAGGCACGCTGGCGATCGGTAAGCGGCAAGTTGGCATCAGGACGATCAATGGCAGCACCAAGCATCTGGTCGATGAAGGTGGCACGCGCGTCAGAGGTGGAGTCGGGCGTGCCGATGATGGCGACAGCCTGAAGAACGGACTCGGCAGGTACACGGGCGGACATGGCAACGAGCGCCCTGCCCCATGCGTCGAGGGCCTGTTCACGCTGCGGTGGGAACTTCACGAGCTCCAGCAAAGTAAACGGGTCCTCCCCACGGCGGGTGGCAGCACCAATCACAATAGGCTGAATCACAGGGTCTTGCACACGATCTGCAAGAAGCTTGAGCGAGCGGTCGGATTCTGCCCAAGCAGTGGCGGCAGCTTGCTTCACGGAGGCGTTGTCGGAATCGACCCAGTCGGCGATGCGGCCCCAGTCGGAGGTATTGCCGACGCGGCCGAGGAGTGTGACAACCTGCGGTGCAGGATGGGTTTGTTTTTTCAGATGCCGACGTGCATGACGTGCAGCTTCAGTCGCGTGTTTCTCAGAGAGCATGTCCTTGTCGGCAGCGGCGGCGAGCATGCCGGCGGCAGCGTCGTGGAGTGATGCCTTGGCAAGCAGGTCCAGTGCGGGTGAGACAGCATTTGTACGGGGCATACGGGTCAGCAAAAGGAGATTGGCACGGAGAACAGAGGTGGTAGATTCGTGACTGGAAGCTAGGCGGGCGGCAACCAAATCAGCGGCGGGTTCGTCGGCAAGATCATGTAGACGCATGGCGGCCTGCTGGCGGATATCTGAAACAGGATCGCTTAACCGAGCACGGAGCGCGGTACGGAGGTCCTCTTCAAAAGGCTGGCCATCAAGAAGGCGTTCTAGGATCAATTCCATCGCAAGCTTACGGACCGGGTCGACGTTTTCCGAGAGCATGTAGACAAGCACTTTAGGCTTGTCGGGATCGGAGGCGTTGCGGTAGTTGGCACGGGAAAGTTCGATAAGCGAATCAATGACTTGCTTCTGAGCTATCTGTTGCATGGCAGTACGGCGAGAGGCGTTCTTGACGAGTTCCGCCTGCCATTTGCCTTCTTTCCAGCGACGAGCGTCCTGCCACCAGTCGAGCCACGCGGTGTGATTTTCCCGAAGATCTTCAAGGCCGGTCATGAGTGTGAGTGCGGTGAAAGCGTCTTTTTGGATTTGCCTTGGCTGAGAAGGATCAGCAAGATTGATGAGCGATTGCGCAGCAGTTTGAGTGCGCTGATAGCCAAGAGCAAGGATCGCACCACGGCGAACAGAGTATGGCGATTGCGGTGCATCGGCCTGCTTGATAAGCCAATCGACAATGCGTTTGCGATCGGTCATGCGGCCAAGTGCTTCGGCTGTTTTGTTTTGGAGATCACCTTCGGCGCGGAGAAGTAGTTGCTGCAAAGGTGCTAGGTAAGCAGAAGAAGGATCCTGTGCAGTGACGGTGATCGCTTCGACGGTGGCAAGCGCCGCAAATTCATCATCGGTCTGATAGAGGATCGAAGCGACAGCCAACTCCGCGCGACGAGACTTCATGGACAGCAACGCAAGTGCAGCAGTACGTCGTTGATCCGCAGGTAATCGAACATCGATCAGAGGCTGAAGCTGCTCACGAACCTCGGCGGGGGTCTGGCTGTCTTGGAGTAAGGTTTGGGGAGGAATATTACGAATCGGCGCGGCACAGGCGTTGAGCAGCAAGACCAAAATCAATGTGATCAAGTATGCGGATTTTGCAATGATCGCCGAGGAATCACGGCGGTCTGTGTGCGGTGTGATAGCGGTGGCGTATGAACCTTGAGGCATGAATGACAGTTCCTGGTAACGGCCGACGAAAATGCGAAAAACCCTTCTCTTGTCCGATGTTACGGTTTACCATAAATGAGTGGATCAGCCAAGGGTTGCAGGGGCTTTTTGGCAGTTATTTGCTGTGTTTACAGTGTAGATTCCGATAACACGACAAGTTGCCCGGCGGATTATGCCGATTCAATGTTTGGGCATGTTACAATGGTGCAGCGAAGACAGCACGGGATTGATCCTGCCGTGGATGTGGAGTGAGCCTGAGAATGAGCGATTGGTTTGAAGCAGAACGACATGCCGAGCGCGCCCACCAGTTCTTTGAGAACGGGCAATGGGATAGTGCGCTGGATGAATTGCGGATGGCGATCGATCAGAATCCGAATAAATATGAATGGCATTACGGGATGGGGATGACGCTGGATGCAATGGAGCGTCACGAGGAAGCGATTGAGGCGTATTACCGCGCGCTGTCGCTTGAGCCGGGCGATCTGCAGACGATGCTGAATCTGGCGGTGGATCTGATTCGCATTGGCAAGCCGCAACGGTCGGTAAGCATCCTTGAGGATGTCGAGAAGATTGATTCGACGATCGAAGCGTCGTATTGCCACCGTATCATGGCGTATGCGCAGCTTGGGGACCACGACAAAGCGGAAGAGATGTTCTACCTAGCCCGGCAATTCGAGGAAGACTGTCCGGTATGCTATGACCATCTCGCTTTGTCGCTGATGTATCGCAGTGAGTTTAAGCGGGCGATCTGGTGTTGGCAGCAAGTACTGAAAATGGAGCCGCACTACCCGGGAGTGCGCGGGAATCTGGCGCGTGTGCATCAGAAGCTAGGACATTTCGATCGCGCCAGACGGCTGTTCCTGCGACAATTGCGTCTTGATCCGGGCGACGTCGACACGCTTCTACAATTGGCCTACCTGCTCTGTGAAATGCGATTGGATTCGGAAGCGGCAGAAAAACTGCGGCATGTGATTGAACTAGATCCGACGATTCCCGAAGCCCATGCGGAACTTGGCTTGTTGGCACTAAAGCAGGGACATCTTGACGCAGCTGGCAGACGATTACGCCGAGCAAAGCGATTGGACCCACAGCGGCCAGGCGTGCATCTGGGGCTGGCGAAGGTGGCCATGCGATTAGGCGAACGATCTGAAGCGCGAGATTACCTGTTTGATGAGCTTGAGAATTTTGGACAAACCGTGGAGCAGCTTTTGGATATGGCGGGGCTGTTTATCAAGCTGGAGATGCCGGAAGAAGCGCTGGATTCGCTTGTGACATTGGAGGATGGCGAGCACTTTGCGATCGAGGAAAAAGATTTGCTGGTACAGGCCTATCTGTATCGCGGGATTTCGCTGCTGATGATTGGCGATCAGGACGGGGGCATGGCATCGCTGAAACATTGCTTGATGTTTGATAAGCAGAATACCGATGCGATGCGAAATCTGGTGATCGCATATCTCGATCGAGGCGATCTGATTCGGGGCAAAGCGTGGTTGCGGAAGCTGAAGAAAGCGGCTGGCCATGACCGGGATGTGAGTAAATTGTCACACCGGTACAGGCGAATGGCAGTGCGGAGCTGGTGGCGAACTCGCCGCGAAGATTGATCCCCCACAAAACCATCGCATATCTAATCCTGTCTAAACATCCCCAATTTGCAGAATATTCACGTCCAAGGATCAGGCCCCAAGGGTGAGGTTCGCCCAGCGATCTGATCCCCGTTAAAATCCTCGCACCATGATTGATATCAAAGATTTTCGTAACGATCCGGACAAATACCGCAAAGCCGCTGCCGACAAGCACATCGGCGTAGATGTCGATGCGCTGATCAAGCTTGATGGCGAGTACAAAGAACTGTTTAGCAAACAGCAGTTACTCACAGCAGAGAAAAATCAGATCGGCAAACAGATCGGACAGATCGCGGGCCGAATGAAAAAGGCTTCAGACGATGAGAAAACGACATTACAGGTAGAAATGAAGTCGTTGCAAGCGCGCCCTGTGGAGATCAAGGCTGAAGAACATGCACTGGCTGAAAAGATCGCAACGATCGAGCCGGAACGGATGGATTTGTTGATGCGTTTGCCGCAGCCTCAAGCATCGGATGTACCGCTGGGCAAGGACGATGCTGAGAATGTGGAGATCAAGACGTGGGGGACGCCGAAGCAGTTCGACTTTGAAGCGAAGGATCATGTTGCGCTCGGGATGGAACTTGGCATGATCGATGTGGAGCGCGGCGTGAAAGTGGCTGGCTCACGGGCTTATTATTTGACCGGAGCTGGGGCACTTTTGCATCAGGCGATTTTGCGTTTGGCTTTTGACATGATGGTCTTTGAAAAAGGCTTCACACCGCAAAACGTGCCAGTGCTGGTGCGCGAGCCGGCGATGTTGGGGACAGGCTATCTACCGGCCGGTCGTGATCAGGCTTATGAAATGGCGCATGAAGACCCGCTGAAGTTTTTGGTCGGCACCGCTGAGGTTTCGCTCACCGCTTATCATCAGGACGAGATTGTCGATCGCGAGAAACTCCCGCTGAAAACCGTCGCCATGTCACCATGCTTCCGCCGCGAAGCTGGCACCTACGGCAAAGATACCCATGGTCTCTACCGCATCCATCAGTTCGACAAGGTCGAACAGGTCATCATCTGCAAAAACGACGAAGAACTCAGCAAAAAGTTCCATCAGGAAATCCTAGAAAACTCAGAAGAAATCCTGCAACGCTTAGGATTGGCTTACCGCGTTGTCTACGTCTGCTCCGGCGATCTCGGCCAGGGACAAGTCGCTAAGTATGACATTGAAACGTGGATGCCCTCACGTGAATCGTTTGGTGAGACGCACTCCGCTTCGCGGTTCTACGACTTCCAGGCCCGCCGCCTGAACCTGCGTTACAAAGATGAGGATGGCAAGACCCAGTTCTGTCACACGCTGAATAACACAGTGATTGCCTCGCCGCGGATCTTGATCCCAGTGATGGAGACGTACCAGAATGCAGACGGCTCGATCACGGTGCCTGAATGTCTCCGCAAATACATGGGCGGGATGGAGAAGATTGAGACGCCGCAATAAGGCTTACCTGGACGGGGGTCATTGATGCTAAAAATTGAGACCCAATGGCTGATAGATCAAATCCGTGAAACGTTCGGCAGCATTTTGCTCAGCGATGGGGTGTCGCTGCATCAAACCGATGTCATTGATGACTATTGCGAGCACGATAAAAAGTTAATGGCTAAAGCAAAAGCCAAGGATACCGACAACCGCTGGTGGAATGTTTCCGTTGAAGTCATCGAAAAGCAGCAGTGGGCGTGGAGCTTCTTTGATGTGAAAGGATATCGATACTACCTGCCTGCGTTCATGACCTATTACTTAAAAAATGTTCTCCGAGATTGGAGCGAAGAAGCCATCGCACCAGTCCTGTACAGCCTCAATCCAAGTGATGCCCGGACGCCATACCATCAAACATTCAATAAGGAGCAATCGAAGGTCATCGCCATGTTCTTGTGGCAATACTGCGAATTCAGCAACTGGGAGGACTTTGAATGTGCTCAAGCGAAAGAAGCTTTATCCGCATATTGGGGGCAATTTCTGGAACCGGAAAATGGCGAGATAACCTTCCCACAACATTACGATGAACAGCGGCCTCATAAGCTGAAAAAAGTCGGTGTCGAATGGCTCAAGTTGGTCATAAGAAATTCTTTCGATGATGTTGAACTCGGCGATGGTGAAACACTGCATCAAGCGGATACCGAAGGTGGCGTATGCTGCACGCGGGAAGAGTACCGTGCGCTGCGATTGCTAGACCCGGAAAAACACTGGTGGGAAGTACCCAAAGAGAAAATCGAACGGTTCAACAGTATCTGGTCTTTCATCGATCACAAAGGTTTCCTGTTTTATCTACCAGCCTACCTCACACACTGTGTGCAAGACCCGGAGGATTGCATGCTTGCAGAAGAGTTCTTGATCTACACATTGCAAACGATAAGCGATCCGAACTATTACTCTAAGTATCATTCATCAGAACGAATGGCGCTGCTGAATCAAGCGCAAAAGAGGGTGGTCGCGTTATTCCTCTGGCATTGTGGCGAACGGGACAACTGGAAGTCACATTGCCAAAATGAAATCGATGATGCGCTGCTAAATTACTGGATGCAGTGGATTGAGGACGAAGTCTGATCGCCATCTGAAACAATTACAACGTTAAAAATTACGCACTTCAATGCCTCTCTTTTTTTGGAGTGGTTTTTTTATCGCTGAGCAAGCAATTGGTATATCAGGCAGGCCGCGTGGTGGAACTGACATGCCATTGGACTGAAGCTTCTCGCACCAACCTGCCTAAATTGCCTAAACCCTATATCCATCAAGATGATACGATCGCAATATACATTTTTGAATAATTATCAACGCTTATAAAAACCCCTCAGAGTCTCAAAATAACCCGTCCCGATGGTTCCGATAACCACGATTAGCCAAACAGGATAAATATCCCTAAGTATTTATTACTAAAGCATTAATGCCTCCCAAGTTGACGTGAAGTGCCCCCTCTGATACACTGGCTGGACTATGCCATCGACCACAACTTCGAAGAAAAAAACGTCGCGTGCGGCGAAGTCCAGCCCGCGCCCAAAAACACGATCCGGGAAAAGCCCAAACACGGCCAAAGTCCTCCCAGCATCGCAAATCACCAACTACACAACCGCGCTTCGCTGGCTTTACGACCATGTCGATTACGAGCGGATGCGGCTAATTTCATACAATGAAGATACGTTTAAGCTCGACCGCATGCGGAAGCTGCTTGATCTCTTGGGCAACCCGCATGAACAGCTTCAGGTCGTTCAAGTGGCAGGAACCAAGGGCAAAGGCTCGACATGTGCCATGCTTGCGGCCATGCTCCAATCGTGCGGCTACACGGTCGGCTTATATACAAGTCCACACCTGATCGACTTGCGCGAACGGATCACCATTGATGGCAATCTGATCTCATACCCTGATTGTGCGGAAATCTTCAAACGAATCGCCTCGGTGGAGAAGGCGCTCGGTAAAGACCTTCCAACATTCTTTGAGATCATGACAGCAGCCGCACTGCTCTACTTTGCAGAAGAAGCGGTCGACATCGTGGTGCTCGAAACAGGCCTCGGTGGCCGCCTTGATTGCACGACGGTCTGCGATACTTTGGCGACAGGCATCACACAGATCTCAATGGATCACATGAATCTGTTGGGCAGTTCGCTTGAAGCCATTGCGAAAGAAAAAGCAGGCATCTTCAAGAAGGGTATCCCAGCGGTATCTGTACCCCAATCGGATGAAGTAATGTCGGTACTCAAATCTGAAGCAGAAGAGAACGGCACACCATTACAATTCACTGGCGAAGACATCGACTTTTCATACCGCTTTGAAGCGAACCGCGAGCTTGGCCCGCACACACGGGTTTGTGTGACCACAGAAACAAGCAAGTTTGAACATTTACCTGTGCCATTACAGGGCGAGCATCAATCGCTGAACTGCGGCCTTGCTTTAGCGATGATTGATAAGCTGAAAAATCATGGGTTCAATCTGCCGGAAGACAAAGTCATTGAAGGACTGACGAAGACGAGCCTGCCCGGGCGGATGGAACTGGTGCATAACATGCCGCGAGTCATTATTGATGGCGCTCATAACGCAGCATCAATTAAGGCACTCATCAAAGCATTGGGTGCGCACATTGCATACGACTCGCTGGTCCTCGTATTTGGCTGCGGCCAAGACAAAGATGTGGCAGGAATGCTCAATGAAGTCTCGCTCGGTGCTGACAAAGTGATCTTTACACGTGCAAAGCAAAATCCACGTGCCATGGATCCTGATGACCTCATGGGCGAATTCACCGAGATGTCCGGCAAGATGGCTCAGTGTGAAACGAAGCTGGAAGATGCACTGAAGCTCGCGTCACGCGCGGTGTCCCGCGAGGACATTATCGTGGTAGCAGGATCATTTTACCTGGCTGGCGAAGCGCGCAAATTCTTTATCGACATGGCTGCGAAGAAAGCAAAGCGATAAACAAACATCTATCGTCGTAACAAAGAAATCAAAAAAAGCATGTGCAGATTGCATGTGCTTTTTTATTTGGTGCAAGGACATGACGTGTGTGATCAAGGCAAGTAGCCAATTTTGCCAGTACTTAATAGGTGCAGAATAAAGACGATGGCTTTAGAATAAGAGTTACATGAGTAAAGTCAGCAAAGCCAATCAAAGAATTGCCGCAGCCCACAATCGGGCACAGGTGGTCAAACTTTTACAACAAAAACGGCAACTCTCGCGCAGGCAACTTGCGGAAATGCTTGGCCTTCAAAACTCGACGCTATCGTATATCGTCAAAGAGCTATTGAATAAGAAAGTGCTACGTGTTTCAGGAAAAGCTGAATCGAAAACCGTCGGGCAAAAACAGATCCTATTGGAAATGAATCCTAATCGAGGATTGACAGCCGGTGTGTATGTACGGTCTACGGGTTCGTCGATGGTGATGATGAACGCAGCGGGGAAATTGGTGGATGTGATTGAGATTGACGTACCCGAGGATTTGAGGGACTTGCCGCAAATGCTTCGAGGAAAAGTAGATGATTATTTTGGTGATCGCAGCCGGTTGAAGAAGAAATTTATGGGGGTGGGCGTGGGTTTGCCAGGTGTGGTAAACGCGCAGACCGGAGTCGTCTTACACATGGATGACTATCAGTTGCGGGAGTATCCGCTAGGCGAAAAGCTGAAGGAGGTGTTCCCGGATCAAACAATCTCGGTTCAGCACGACACAGATGCCGCCGCGTTTGCGGAACACACCATGGGTGCAGCCAGTGATCTGTCGGACTTCCTCTACATCACGATCATCGTTGAAAAAGTAAAGGCGGGATATGCGTTTAAGGCTTATGGCTCGACCATCTACCACAACCACGCCATCTACAAAGGAACACATCATGCTGCGGGCGAAATCAGCACGAAGATTCTGCCACAGTACACAAAGGTAATCAGTGAAGATCATTTGAAGCAGTTTGGCAATCCCGATGGCGAGATTGGACACACGCTAACGGCTTACGCGCACAGCCTGTTGGATTCATTTGCAATCCTAGCCAACTTCATTGACCCGGCGGCAATCGTGCTGGGTGCAAATTTTCCGCTGAATAACAAACTGTTTCTAGATGTATTAAACAAGCACTTCGCAGATGTGCTGTTTGATGTTCCAAAGCGACAGATCGGTATCCGATACTCACAGTTCCAAGAACATGCGATCAGTATTGGGGCCGCAATGTATGCAACTGAGCGGGCATTGGTAGGGTTATCAACGAAGGATTTGATACCGGAGGGGCAAGAAACCGGTGGGATGCATTTAACGATTTAAGGCTTAGATTAGAGGCGAGAAACAATCGCTGGAACACAATTTTACTTTTTCAAAAACACCTATATGTAATTGATTACATTAATAAAATGGCAATTATCATCCGCCACACCATCCTTCAGATCAACATTACTCTTTAATCAAAAACAACTGACAATAGATTAAGTACTTTGTTTATAGATCTATATTAAAATACTCTCATAGAACGCATGGTGATTTTTATACAATAACAAAAAGTGTTGACTGTGAAACTTTGGCATAGTAATATGTAATCGATTTCATAAATACCCTTTCGCAGCACGTTATCGCCGTTCTGCATGTATTACCTTCGCACAAATGGGAGAAATTGATGAACAATCAATCAAAGCTTCGCCAAAGCGCCATGCTGATGGCGGGCTGTTTTGGCACATTCACCGCATCACACACCTTAGCCAACGTAGCGGGTGAATCCGCCCCCAACGTTGTCTTCATCTTGGCAGATGATATTGGCTACGGCGATCTAGGTTCGTTCGGCGGATTGGTTCCAACCCCAAACATCGATCGACTCGCAGCAGAAGGAATCACTTTCACAGATGCACATTCACCAGATGCGCTATGTGCCCCATCACGATTCTCACTGATGACCGGAAGCAATCCATACCGCAACGGTCGGCCGGGCGGTTCGTGGAATATCAACAATAGCTCAGCCTTCAGCGCAAACGCATCGCACACAGCAGCAGGCAAGCACGTCACCGTCGGCGATGTAATGCAGTCCGCAGGATATAAAACCGCATTCTTCGGCAAAATGCACTTCGGCGGAGACGCATATGACAGCAGCGGCAACCTTGTTCGCAGTCAAAACCAGATCAATGACATCGACATGAGCCGCACGATTGGCGACACAATCAATCAACACGGGTTTGATTATTCATACGGCTTGCAAAGTGGCATTCAGTATGCACCGTATGCTTTTTTTGAGAATGGCAAATTTGCTCCGATTGATCCGAGCAAGCCAGCTGATAACAGTTCGACAACGATGATGTCCCGTACCACTATTTCGGGTCCAAATGGAGATTCAATCACTGCCGGACCGAACCCTGCCCTAGCTGATGTCGATTACAACTCAAGCCAAGTAGGGATTCAGCTATCAAACAAAGCCGTCGACTTCATTGATAATCACATGAATAGTAATCCGGATACGCCATTCATGATGTACTACGCAAGCCAGGCGATTCACGTGCCACACACGCCACCAGTGGATTTTGATGGCGATCCAAGCACGATTGATCAACCCGTCGCAGGCCACACAGGCGGAACTACCTCGGACATGATTTATGAATTGGATCTGCAGGTTGGGAAGATTTTAGACAAACTCGAGGCGGAGGGGATTGCAGATAACACACTGATCATCTTTACCAGCGACAACGGTGGCTTGGACCCGGTAAAAACCAAAGCGACTTATGGCGATCCGAACCACAAGTCGGCCGGCGATCTTCGTGACTGGAAAACCAGTGTGTATGAAGGCGGACATCGCGTGCCGTTCATTGCGAAGTGGGGCGATGGGACCGAGGCGGGATCATTGATCAAGCCGGGCAGCGTAAGTGATCAAACCATCGGCGGGATGGACTGGGTCGCAAGCATGTATGACCTGACCGGCCAAACAATGGAAGCAGATCAGGCGATGGACAGCGTATCGTTGTTGCCGGAGATGTTGGGAGCACTGCCTACGAATCAAACATTGCGTGAGTACCTCTTTTCGTTCGGTGCGCTGGGCAAAACAGGTGACCCCGCCAATGATCTCAAAGGGAAAGAAGTAGCAATCCGCATGGGCGACCTTGTGCTACTGGCAACCAAGGACGGAACTCCCTTTGAACTTTTTGACCTTGGCAATGATTTGGCGCAACAAGTTAACTTAATCAATGAAGCCCAGTACGCAGATGAGATCCAGCAGATGCGTCAGTTTTACCTCGATCATAATGATCAACTTGATCCGCGTTCGACGACAGCGGTGGACTACAGCGATCCAAACCTGCGAACCACTTGGGGCGCGGTGCCGGAGCCCGGGTCGATGATGATGCTAACCGCAGGAACATTGATGCTTGCAAAACGCAGAAGATAATCAGCAAACACCGCGAGATCACATACAGCAGTACCCACACCATCTCAAGACAGCACACGCTTGGAATAGCAGGCGTGTGCTGTCTGTTTTATGGCCAAAAGCACGGTTACAGGGAGCTTCGCTTCTGAAAGCGAAGCAGGATAAAATGTGCTGATGCTCAAAGTTGGCAATGTCACATTACCGACGAATGCGTTTCTCGCGCCGGTAGCAGGTTATTTTGACCTTGCCTATCGGCTGGTGGTGCGCTCGGTCGAAGGGCACAACGGACACGGCGCGGTCGGGCTGACGTGTACGGATTTATTGTGCCCACAGGCGATGCTATCGGAGAACGAGAAGACGTTGTGGCTGGCAGCAACCTCGCCAAAGGATCAACCGGTGTGCATGCAGTTGTATGGCGCCGATAGCGACATCATGGCGGAGGCGGCAAAGTGGGCCGAGGCACATGGGGCAACAACGATTGATATCAACATGGGCTGCCCGGTCGACAAGGTGACCAAAAAGAACGGTGGGTCCAAGCTGCTCTGCGATCCACTGGGAACGATTGATATGGCACGTAAGGTGGTGAATGCGGTGAATGTGCCAGTGACCGCAAAGATTCGTTTGGGGTGGGATGATGATGCGCTGATCCACAAAACGCTGCCGTCACAGTTAGCAGATGTGGGGATTGCGATGGTAACGGTGCATGGACGCACAACAGAAATGAAGTTTCGCGGTGAGGCGCGGCTGGACGGGATCGCTGAAACCGTTGAAGGCGTGAAGCGACATCACGATATTCCGGTGATTGGGAATGGCGATATCAAATGTGCTGAAGATGCGAAACGGATGATGGATGTGACGGGTTGTGATGGTGTGATGGTGGCGCGCGGCGCGATGGGACAGCCTTGGATTTTTCGGGAGATCGTGCATTATTTGGAGACGGGTGAGCATGCGCCGCCGTATCCGAGGGTGGAGCGGATGCGTTGCGTGATCGAGCATTTTGAGAACATGATGGATATGCGTGAGGAGCGGATCGCCGTGAATACGATCCGTTGCCGAATGTCGAAGTATTCGCCGCATTTGCAGCCGTGGCCGAACCTGAAACGGGATGTGCAGTACATTAAGACTGCCAGCGAAATGCGCGATTTTCTGGCGAAGGGGATGCAGCGGATACGAGAAGAAGAGGCAGCGGGACTGGCGATCTAGACCATTGATGCATCAAACAGTGGATGTGCTTAACTTCCAGTGGGAAGATACAATGCCTCCACTATGAGTGATACCACGACCACCGAAACACGGAATCTGTATGACGTTCTAGAAGAACGCGGCTTTATCGCACAATCCACGGATGAAAAAATCCGCGAGCGGCTTGCCAAGCCGGTGGTTGCGTATAGCGGTTTCGATCCCACCGCAGACTCGCTCCACGTCGGCTCCATGGTCCCTATCATGGGTCTCGCCCACATGCAACGCTGTGGACACAAACCTATCGCACTGGTCGGCGGCGCGACCGGTCTGGTCGGCGACCCCTCCGGCAAGACCGAAGCGCGTCAAATGCTCACGTTTGACGATGTGAATCACAATGCCAATTGCATCGCCAAGCAGATCGGGAAGATCGTTCGCTTCGATGATTCGCCCACCGGCGCGAAGCTGGTGAACAATGCGGACTGGATCAAGGACCTAACGTGGATTGAACTTTTGCGCGAAGTCGGCTCACGCGTCTCGGTGAATCGTATGCTCTCGATGGAATCCGTTAAAGGCCGCATGACCGGCGAAGGCGACGGAATCAGCTATCTCGAATTTTCCTACATGATCATGCAGGCGTATGACTTTGCGCATCTGAGCCAAACAGAAAAGTGCACGGTGCAGATGGGCGGGCAGGATCAGTGGGGGAACATCGTGATGGGGATTGAGCTTGGCCGAAAGCAATATGATGCGGACCTGGCGGGGCTGACGTTCCCACTCATGACCAAAGCGGATGGCGGAAAGTTCGGCAAGTCCGAAGCGGGTAACGTCTGGCTATCACCCGAGCGCACCAGCCCGTATGAGTTTTATCAGTTCTGGCGGAACGTGGCGGATGCGGATGTGCGAAAGTTCTTGTGCTTCTTCACGTTCCTGCCTATTCAAGAGATAGACGAGCTGACGAACTGTGAGGGTGCAGCACTTAATGCAGCCAAGGAAAAACTCGCCTTTGAAGTAACTCAACTCTTGCACGGTGAAGACGAAGCCAATGCGGCATGTGACTCGGCAAAGCGTGCCTTTGGTGCGGCGTCGGATGTGACGGGCGATTCAATCCCGCATGAAGACCTGCCTAGCAGCGAGTTAGACGGCGACGGCGCGGACATCCGTGCGATGATGGTCAAAGCGGGGTTGGCGAAATCCAACGGTGAGGCACGCAAGCTCATCCAAAACGGCGGGGTACGCGTGCATGATGAAAAAGTGAGTGACTTCATCCGCAAACTGACTGCGGACGATGTGAAAGATGGCTACATCCTGCTGCGAGCGGGCAAGAAACGTATGTTCCGCTTTGATGTCGTATAAGTAATGTTCAGTTAGCACATTTGAAAGCCCACTTGCAGAAAACGTGGGCTTGTTTTGTGCGCAGAGTGGGAAGACAGATGATTCCCGATAGGTTGTGATACAATCGCTTCCGAAAACAAGATAATTTTTATGGCTACCAATAAAGAGGAACGCCAATGATGCTAGCGGCAAAGCGAATGTTGATGCGGGGATGCATGTTGGGGATTTTGATGTCATTTGCTGGCGGCGGCGTGGGGTGCATGGAAGATGCGAAGGTGCCACAGTTGGCGGGAGCGTGGGAGCCTGCGGCAGGGACGAGAAAAATGCCGGTAGGCGTATTTGATATGGGATACGGACTTGCGAAATCAAATCAACTCGTCGTTACCGGCGGCGCGCGCGCCGATGGGACCGAGTCGCCGGGGGTTTGGGTGATGGATATCGCGACGAGTAATTGGCAAGAAGGACCGCGATTAAAAGAGGCGAGGTTTGGTCATGGACAGGTAACACTGATCGATGGCCGAATACTGGTAACAGGTGGGAAACAGTTTGGGAAGAAGGGATTGAAAGCGCTGCGAGCAACAGAAATTTTGTCCTCAGATTTAAAATCGATCACAACAGGAGAAGATTTACCAACCGCGATGCAGACGCCGACGATGCACCGCCTGAATGATGGGCGCGTGGTCGCAGTGGGCGAAACCTTGGCATGTGTTTATGACCCGGCGGCAGGCGCGTGGACGGAAAGTATTTATCTGCGTGAGCGACGAATGGATCATGCATCAGCAGTGATGAATAATGAGAAGCTGGTGGTAGTGGGCGGCATGTCGCGGAAAACAATCGAGGTGGTGGATTTGAAAGAAAAATCTTCACGTCTATTGCCTGTACGATTGCCAATGACATTGGCGAAGATGTCGGTGGTGAAGCTCGATGATGATCGCTATTGGATCATTGGTGGAATGGATACAGGAACAGGAAACACCACCCCGCGGACGTGGATGTTGACGTTTCGAGAAGATGGGAAGGCAACGTTGCAGGAAGCGGCCAAGTTGCCATATAAACGTGGAATTTGCAATGCGATAGTGGTGCGATTGCAGGATGGTGTGGCAATCTTGTCAGGAGAATCAAAACTTGAGTTGTCACGGATGCAAGTAAAAACTTCTCTATTCGCGACATGGGGCAAAGCCGGCACGGAGGGTAGTTGGTATGGATTGCCAGCAATGATAAAGACACACGCGGGAGGTTTCGCGTTTGAGCAAAGTGGAACCATCACCGTCGGCGGCGGCCAAACCACACATGGCGAAGGTGGAGGAGATGGCGGGTTCTTGTTTTTGTCGTTTCCACGACCGATCAAAGAAGTGGAACGATATACCATCCCAGCAATACAATCATCTAATGATTGATTAGACAAAAAATTTGATCCATCGAAGTGAGCGAAATAGTGATTGAAGTGATCGAAGCGGACTTGAGGGATGCCTTACATGCAGAGGCGGTATTACGTTTGCTGGATGAATATGCACGCCATCCAATGGGTGGAGGCATGGGACTGCCGAACGAGACGCGGAATGTTTTGATTGAGAAGATGCAGGCACATCCATGTGTATTTGCTCTACTCGCTTATGAGGGGGAACAAGCGGTGGGTGTGGCGATCTGCGTGGAAGGATTCAGCTCATTTGCTGCCAAACCAATCATGAACGTACATGATCTGAATGTAGCGAAAACAATGCAGAACAAAGGGATTGGACGGCGGCTACTTGAAGCGGTGGAGGCAAAGGCACGGGAGCATGGTTGCTGTGCACTATCTTTGGAAGTGCGTGGGAACAACACAGGTGCACAGCATTTATATCGGTCGTTTGGGTTTCATGTCGGCGGGGAGCGAATCGAACCCGCGGAAGCATATATGTATTGGCGGAAGCCGTTGGATGAAGTGGGAGATGATTCCCGATAAAAGGAGGGGTGCGTGATGGCAAGGGATTGAAAAAATATGTGCAAAAGGGTGGTGGATGAGATGGGGGTGCGCCCCGTGGTGGTAGAGGCGTGATAAAATAAGCTGGCCAACATGCAGTTTTGCCTGAGTACTGGTTGGCAAGAACCATTTGGAATATTGAGCAAAAGTGGCAGCAAGAAAACACGCCAAGAAATTCTTTTTCCGCGGATTGGCCATTGTCCTTCCGACGGTGTTGACGTTTTGGTTGCTGTGGGTGGCATACCAGTTTATTGACGAGAAGATTGCCGAACCGATCAATTCGGGGATTCAATCTTTGATTGTAAAGTCGTCAGACTGGCCGGAGGCGAGGAACGAAGACTTTTCATCTGATTATTTCGCGGAACATTTGTCAGCGGCACAAAACACACGAATCACCAATAAGCGAACAAGCTTCCAAACTTCTGGCGAAAACCTGTCAGGTACCCAGATCGACACGCTGATGCTAGCGTGGAAGATGGAGCAGGCGGACATAGTGCTGCTAGCACGTGAGTCGGCGATGCACGCGTGGTGGAATTCGGTGAATGTCGGGCCATTTAATGTATTAAATCTGATCGGCTTAGTGGTCGCATTGGCGATGATCTATATCGTCGGTGTGATCTTGTCAGGGTACATCGGCAGGCGATTATATGGACGTGGCGAAAAAGTATTGAACCGCATTCCACTCATTCGACGGGTATATCCGTCGGTCAAACAGGTGACAGACTTTTTTGTGGGGGAGGATTCCGATCCGTCGGCGAAATTCAATCGCGTGGTGGCAGTCGAGTACCCACGCAAGGGGCTGTGGTCGGTGGGACTTGTGACCGGTTCAACCATGAGAACGATTCAGGAAGCTGCCCAGGGGGTGTGTTTGACGGTGTTTATTCCATCGTCGCCAACGCCATTCACGGGATATGTGATCACCGTGAAGGAACAGGACACGATTGATCTGGACATCAATATTGAAGATGCACTGAAATTTGCAGTCTCGCTGGGCGTCTTAGTGCCACCATCTCAGGATTCGATTAAATCGCTGCAATCAGAGCATTCTCAAGAGGTTGGATCAAATTCAGGTGACAATCCAGCCGATAATGACTTAGAGAATCACAGCGCATCGCCAGAGGATGATCGCGGATAAGATATTGGTAATAACCGTGTTTGTTTTATCTGTATAAAGCAGGAGTGAAAACCATGGAAGTGATCGTAAGCGGAAAGCATTTGGACGTGACCGAACCCATTCGAGAATTTGCTGAGGAGAAAGCGAACCGACTTCCAAAGTTTTATGACCGCGTGAGTACCGTGGAGGTGATCATTGATAAAGCTGACAGCCACACATTTGATGCTGAGGTGATTGCCCACGTAGACGGTGCAGAACACTTTGTGGCCACAGGCAAGAACTCAGACCTGTATCACTGCATTGATGAAACTGTGCATAAAGTCGAACGCCAACTGCACGATCACAAAGAAAAACTGCGTAACCATAAAGGGCATTAAGCCTGTGGAGCAGAAAGTCAGGCGGCAGCATGTTAAAATGTGGCTGTTTGACCTGGCTGGCACAATGTGTTGTGATGGTGCTGTTCACGACAGTTCGCCTGGCTGCACAGATCAAAGGGCGGCGGGAAGCAAAACGGCCTGCATAGGGGAAAAGCAATGCAGCCGATCGGTTGTGCTGATGATGCGGTTTTTGGCACGACCATAGTTGGTACAAATAACTGTAAGAACTGAGGTTACAATATGAAATTACTGGATTTCGTCTGCACAGAAGCCCTGATTGCTGATATCGATTCGACCGAACGCGATGCCGTGATCCACGAGATGATCGACAAGTTGATCGAGGCAAATGTAGTAGACGCGGACCTGAAAGATGATCTCGTGAGTCTGATCATAGAGCGCGAAAACCACGGCTCGACCGGTTTTGGTAAGGGTGTGGCCGTGCCGCACGTCAAGCATGAGAAAATCACGAAAATGTCCGCCGCGGTAGGCGTGAGCCAGAAGGGGATCGATTTTAACGCACTGGACAAGCAGCCGGTCTATTCGGTGTTCATGCTTCTGAGCCCGAAGGACCAGACCGACGAGCACCTGCAGGCAATGGAGAACATCTTCACGAACCTGCAGAAAGATCAATTCCGGCGTTTTTTGCGACAAGCCACAACAGCTGACGAAATCAAGGATCTACTGCACGAGGCAGACACCCAGCAGCTCCCCGGCTAACCGGACAGCTTCATTGGTACATTAAACCGCAACTACCTATGAAAAATCGCATACAATGACGATCCCGCCAATGAGGGACGAATCGCGCTACAGGCTTTATTGATCATCTTGATCACTCACGAACTGCCGAAAAGCCAACTCAAATGGTATCACCGTATTTTTGCGTCACAGAACCAGGAAAACCGCTGTGAGTACGATCAAAACAAAAGTAACCATCACCAATAAGATGGGCTTCCATGCCCGTCCCGCGATGGCTTTTGTCGATCTGGCGGGTACGTTCAATGCGAACATCAAAGTCATTAAGGATGGGCAAGAAGTCGATGGCAAATCGATCATGCACCTGATGATGCTGGCAGCCACACAAGGCACACAGCTTGAAATTATCGCGGATGGAAGCGATGCGCAAAACGCTATCGACAAATTAACCGATCTGGTCGATCGCAAATTCGACGAAGAGTAACCACCAACGCAACATTCCTCTGAAACTTCTCCCCCCTCAACCCTACTCTGCAAGACAACATAACAATTAACAAAAGCTGACCACATATATGGCCAGCTTTTTTCATGTAGAAAAAACACAATTACTGATTGGTAACAACAGCATGGGCACTTTTCTGATGGTGCTTACAGGAATCGAGATGGGGACAGGAACATCCACGTGCTTCAGCAGTCACATCCTCAAATGGCGTCAGCGTAATGGTGTGATTGGAAGACATCTCAAGAGCATTCAGCGTTGCTGTTTTAGGGTGATAGCCCGGCTTCTCCAAGCGCACCACAACATTCCCCATATGTTGCATTTGACCCATCGCGTAACTGATACTCCTCGTCTCACTCTTGTACTCTGTCAGCACCATGACGGAGTAATCCTCGATAGGCGTATGCCCCAGATCTTGCTCACCCCAACCTAAGGGCTTGATGAGTGTGACTTTCGCACCCACTGGCTGACTATGAATCGTGATTCGGCGAGTTGATGTTTTAAATGATGTGCCTGACTGAGATTGGCAACCAACGCCACCCAAAACGACGAGTAAACACACACTAGCGAATACGCGGAATCGATACATCGTAAATATACTCCTTGCCCGCCCTCCAGAACTCATACAGATTGGCAATCAATTGCCACAGCTATAGGAAAGACGAAACAGAGGTAAATGAGTTTCAGGCATAACAGATATCTTTTTAGTAAATAAACACTTACAGTTTTTCTTTCCGCCGACTGACACGACACTCCCGCCAGAAATCAGTATCATGTATTAGCTTGTGAGGTCGCATCCGCAAAGCCCGTCACCTTGACGCGAAGGGGGCGTGCGGATAACCTTTGCGGTTTCCACAAGAGCCCTCGGGTTCATGGTGGTATTATTCTGTCCGTCCTGAGTGGCGACATCCCAATCGTTAGATCATTGAATTTTAGAAGGTTAGAGAACCATGGTTCCTCAACAGCGACAAACCCGAACAAGGGGCCGTAAACGTCGTTCGCACGATGCTTTACGTGCTCGCCAAGCAGTAAACTGTCCCAACTGTGGCAGCCCGAAGCTCCCTCACGCAGCATGCAATGATTGCGGCTACGTGCGCCCCGGACTCAAGTTGGAACTCAGCAAGGAAGACTAAATCGTGCGCATAGCAGTTGATGTGATGGGGGGCGATGATGCCCCTGACGCGATCCTCGCCGGATGCTTGGATGCGGTAGAGCTGCTTGGTCAAGACGACACGCTTGTGCTCGTCGGTGACGAAGAAGTCATCCGCGAAGCTATCGCTGAGCGTGGCCTGCCTGATGAATCCCGTTTAGAAATCGTCCCAACCACACAAGTCATTGAAATGGGTGAATCACCCGTTTCTGCAATCCGTGACAAGCCAGACAGCTCGATCGTTGTGATGGGCAAGTTGTGTGGACGCAAAGCGGGCAAAAATAAGTGCGATGTCATGATCTCAGCGGGCAACACCGGCGCTTGTGTAGCAGCATCTCAGATGTCCATGCGGCGACTGCCGGGCGTTCACAGGCCAGGTATTGCCATCACACTACCAACCATGCACGGCCCAGTCGTCCTCTGCGATGTCGGCGCGAACCCAGAACCGCGTCCCTCGCACCTGTACCAGTATGCCAAGATGTCACAGATCTATGCACATGAAGTGCATGGCATCGAGAACCCACGCGTTGCAATCCTCTCCATTGGCGGCGAGGAAAACAAAGGCAACGCATTGGTCAAAGACACCAACGAATACTGCAAAAAAGATCCAGACCTGAACTATGTTGGCTATTGCGAAGGGCGCGAGCTTTTCAAAGACAAAGCCGACGTTGTTGTTTGCGAAGGATTCACCGGTAACGTCGTACTCAAACTTTCTGAAGGCCTCTCCAAAGGGCTCTTCGAGATGATCGCTCAGGAGGTTTTTGAGATTGATCCCGAGTTGGCGATGCAATTCGAACCAGTCGTGAAGCGGATCTGGAAAAAATACGACTATCATGAATATGGCGGAGCACCACTACTCGGCGCCAACGGTATCTGCCTGATCTGTCACGGCTCTTCAGAAGCCCGCACGATCAAAAACGCCGTCCGTGCGGCTATCTCGTACATGGAACACCATGTCAATGAAGCCATTGTCAGTGCATTTGAAAATTCCGAGGTAGTTGCAGAGGAATCAGCCTGATGCAGGGTTCGCGGCGAAGTTTATCACGCCCCGCTGGCGTGAAAATATCTGGCACCGGCATGTGCCTTCCGAAAAAGGTCCTCTCCAACGATGACCTTGCGAAAATCGTCGACACCAACGACGAATGGATCATACAGCGCACCGGCATTAAAACCCGGCATATCTCTGAACCCCACGAAAAAACCAGCGACCTAGCCACTAGCGCAATCCGTGAAGCACTTGAGCGTGCGGACATGCAGCCGTCAGACTTGGATCTTGTCATCGTAGCCACCATGACACAGGACATGATTTGCCCAGCAACTGCCGCCACAGTGGTCCAGAAGCTCGGCGCGATCCCTTGTGGCGCGTTCGACATGAACATCGCCTGTACAGGTTTTGTTGCTGCGATGAATGCGGCATCATCCATGATTGAAAGCGGGTTCTACAAACATATTGCGGTGGTTGGCGCAGACACACTCTCCAGCATCGTTGACTGGGACGACCGCAGAACATGTGTGCTTTTTGGCGATGCAGCTGGTGCTGCAATCCTCTCCGTCTCAGATGACCCTGAACAGGGTTGCCTCTACCAAGGGCTATGGTCCGACGGCGAACGCGGCCAGGCACTGTTCGTGCCACGTGAAGAAGCCGACATCCCCAACGGTGAAGAAAACACCTTCTCTGGCAAATACGACAAACTGCAAATGAACGGCAAAGCCGTGTATAAATTTGCCGTCAATGCATTGGCGGACTGCGTGGACCTTGCACTCAAAGAAACAGGACTGACTTCCGATCAAGTGAAAATGGTCGTGCCACACCAATCGAACTTGCGCATGCTAACTTCCGCTTGGAAAAAGCTTGGATTCAAGGGCGAGAAAGTTTATGTCAATATCGATCGCTTTGGCAACACCTCTGCAGCAACCGTCGGCGTTTGCCTGCACGAACTGGTGCGCGACGGCGTGGTTAAAGAAGGCGACTATGTGATCTTCGTCGCTCAAGGCGGCGGCCTGTCATGGGGCTCGGCCCTGTGGAAACTGTAGCCTACCGCAAACAAACCACAATCCAAAAAATGAATCTCATTCGGCAGTCAGCTTTGACTGCCGTTTTTCTTACCCCCTACCCCTTTTGTTTTGCATTCAATAATCATGCCTCGACATATTCGGGATAGTCGATGTAACCTTCCGCACCGTGTGTATAAATCAAATGCGTATTGGGTTTACTGAGTTGCTGATTGTTTTTAAATCGGCTTGGCAAATCTGGATTGGCAATAAACGGAAGCCCAAACGCAATCGCATCAGCGTCGCCATTCTGAATGGCTTGCTGTGCGGATTCGTAGGTGTACCCACCGTTGTGGATGAGCACGCCGGAAAAAGCTTTACGTATGATCGGTGTCACCATCGTATGGTCCGCAGCCAAAAAGTGTCCCGAATCTGGCTTAGGCTCGATGACATGGACATACGCAATACCGAGCGATGCGAGACTCTCCGCAACATGTTTGAAAAGCGGTTCAGGGTTTGAATCACACATATCGTTGTAGGCGTTTGTTGGCGACAATCTGACACCAACCTTAGAGGAGCCGACAACATCAATAAGCGCTTCAACAATCTCAATTAAAAAACGTGTGCGATTAGGGATCGATCCACCATACTCATCAGTGCGCTGGTTGACACCATCACGGAGAAATTGATCAACGAGATATCCATTGGCTGCATGCAGTTCAACACCGTCGCAACCAGCACTAATAGCGCGAATAGCAGCGTTTTTATAATCCTCCACAACAAGTTCGATCTCATCAATTGTTAATGGCTTAGGTGTAACATACGGCTTTTTCTCGCCTTCAAGATTACGCATAACACCCTCAGCCTTCACCGCCGACGAAGATACAGGCTGCCCACCATCAATAAAGTCAGGTATCACCACACGACCCATATGCCAAAGCTGCAAAAAGAATCGTCCGCCCGCCCGGTGCACTTTCTCCGCGACACGTTTCCAACCAGCTTCATGGTGATCGGTAAATACGCCGGGGGCATGTGCCCATCCGTAACCTTGCTGAGAAATGCAGGTTGCCTCGGAGATGATCAATCCTGCGGAAGCGCGCTGCGCATAATACTCCGCCATCATTTCATTGGGTGAGTAATCATCTTCAGCACGTCCGCGAGTCATGGGAGCCATAATGATACGACTGGGTAATTGGCAACCACCAATCTCGATAGGCGAAAAAAGGTCGGGCATGATGTATCCTTTTTGATTTCAGCGTACATGAAGTCAGATATCGCGACGGTAGATAATGCTATGTGCGCGCCATTACAATTTCGTCGGCCCAAAGTGAAAAAATTAGCTGAAAAATAGCATCCCCGATGGCTACCCCCAAAGCACATAGGCATGATGATGTAGGGTGAAAGTGGTGGAAAGTATTGACGGTCGCTAAGATATTCGGACCGAACGAACTTAAATCTAACATCAAGGATTCGAGATAAGACAGATGAGTGAGACCGCAAAATCTTTCGTGTTGTGTCCGGGACAAGGTGCCCAAGCTGTGGGAATGGGCAAGGCGTGGTTCGACAAGTATCCCGTTGCAGCACAAACCTTTGCAGCAGCAGACGCTGAATTGGGCATTGAACTTTCCAAGCTCTGCTTTGAAGGACCAGCTGAAGAGCTGAACAGGACAGACATCGCACAGGCAGCCATCTATACCACCTCCGTAGCCTGCTACCAAGCCTTGATGGAAACCGAAGCGATCGCGCCGATCGGTTTCACTGCGGGCTTATCATTAGGCGAGTTCACAGCCCTGCATCTAGCTGGTGCGTATGACTTTCTTGACGGGCTGCGACTGGTGAGATTGCGTGGCCAGGCAATGCAGGAAGCTGCAGACGCATCCGAATCGTCCATGGTCGCAATCACCGGCGATGCGAATGAAGAAGCAATCAATGAGTTGTGTGATAAAGCACGGGGCGATGGGATCCTCGTGCCAGCCAACTTTAACTCGACCATGCAGGTTGTGGTAAGTGGATCATTGGATGCGTGTGAACGTGCAGTTAAAGTAGCCAACGAAATGGGATTGAAACCAACACCATTAACGGTAGCCGGCGCGTTCCATTCACCGATCATGGCGCCAGCAGCAGACAAGCTTGCAGCAGCTTTAGATAAAGTTGAATGGGAAACGCCAAAGGTACCGGTACTGTCGAACGTTACTGGCAAACTCCACGACAATGAAAACATTGCCTCGATCAAAAAACTTTTAGTCGCACAGCTAACCAGCCCTGTACGTTGGAGCCAATCAATGCAGTGGGCTGCAACCAACACAGACATGCAGATGGTCGAAGTCGCACCGGGTAAAGTGCTCACGGGTTTGATGAAACGAATTGACCGCAAACGCAAAGTACAGAACCACGCGAACCCTGCGGAGTAACTTAAATCTATCCACAAGATAGACACTACATGAACAATTATAACCGCTAGCTCACGCTGGCGGTTTTTTATTGCGCATGACAGCATCTATCTGATGATTAGACATTATCTGATGACGTATCTGTAAAATCTCCACCACAATTCCGCAAACAAGTGGCGACAGTCACACCTGCGAAAGAAATCAAAAACACTTGTTTTTCAGTATAAAATCAACATTGTCTACTAAGACACACAAAAAGAACGGCTCCGCTAAGCAAGAACCTATTGACACACGTCAGTGACTGATCGCTAACAGAAAATAATTCACAAGCACATGAAATTAGAAGGTGATTCACAGTCCCGGTCCTTAGACTGCGCGGCAGTGTTTCGGCGTTTGTGTTTACTGCCGAGTGTTTAGCCCCAGTTGTTCAACTAAAAGGAATTGGTTTATGAGACACGCACTTAGCCTTACTGTTGCGATCGCACTTTCTTCTTCTGCTACAGTCGCCTTTGGTCACGGGTCGGCCATTTCACCAGCCAGTCGCGTATGGAACGTACGGCAATCAAATCCGGAGAACCCATCGTTTGAGCTTGCACGTCAAGCAATTCAAATGGACGGCAAGAATGCTTACTACACATGGAATCAGGTTTCACAGAATATTCCAGCGGCCGTTCAAGCAGGTTTGCCCGCTGGGTTTGATTACTCGCCGTGGGTACCGGATGGCCAAATTGCCTCAGGTGGAAACAGCCAGTACTCAGGATTAAATCAAGTGAGCGATCAATGGCCAACCACAGATGCAACAGCAGGCGAAACGCTAACAGTGGACTTCCATGCCACTGCGGTGCACGAACCAAGCGTTTGGGATGTGTGGATGACGACTGAAGATTGGGACCCAAATACAGCAATGAATTGGGATCAAATGGAGTTTCTCGGCCGACCTAACCCGGTATTGAACGGCAACCACTACATTTTCGATATTGAAATCCCGGAAGATCGCTCCGGCCATCATGTGCTTTGGATCGCATGGCAGCGGAATGATCCTGTCGGCGAAGTATTCTTCTCTGCATCAGATTTGAACATTGCAGCAGCAACTGTGCCAGAGCCCGCGTCGCTTACACTGCTCGGGATTGGCACAATGGCAGCGATGCGTCGTCGTAAAAAAGTGATGAACTAATTCAGCGCAGGCTGTGAACATCAAGGATTGAAGTTTCGGCCTAATAATGTCTATCCCTCCCCCTTCCCACCCGCTGGCTATGCTGGCGGGTTTTTCATGCATCGCGCCAAACCAGCTTTGGCAATCAGCGCCAGATCAATTCCAGCCACCCGGACCATACGGGTAAATGTGTTTCCCTATCATTCTCACTAAACGCTAACATGCTTTATTTACAGACTTTGTGCTAAGCTTGTCCGATAATTTTTTTTGATGTGTTTTCTATGCCAGCTCTTGATCATTTGCTTTATCATATAAGGTGCTTTACTGAAGCAGATCCATCGCGGAGCGAATGCCATGTTGAGATTTATAGGGGTCATGTTGGGTACCGCATTGCTGTGTGCAGTGTTGGCGGGGGCAGGACACTTCACCCAAAACACCCTCACGCATACAGCATCATCAACCACAACCGAACCTAATGGAACGCCATCTGTGATGCCATGGGGTGAATTCATCGAAGATGCGATTGTATTTTCGATACTTGGCTTGTTGGGCGGATTGGGCATGGGGCTCGTGCTGGCTATTGCAGACCATGAACTATGGGCAACACCTAAGTTTAAGCAGCAGGTCCGCCGCACACGCCAACTCGAACTGAAGCGCGTCACAAAATCGCCGGTGTAAACCAAGTCTGCCGATGATCATAAAGCACCCAGCCCGTGCGGGATCAGTTATGGTCATACGATTTATCATCATCACACTGCTAACTATCGTACTGCTTGTCGGATTATCCGCTGCTGGTGGCTATTACTTTGCAGCTGATGCACCAGATGGCATCACAATCAACCAACGGTCGTTGGGAGCCACACATACACAACATACACACTCAATCACATCCATCGAAGAGGCAAAACGAACCGGCCTACTGATCGGTGCAGGCTTGGGATTGATGCAAGGATTCATTTTCGGACTGACATTTGCGTGGGTAGATTTGTATGTGAGGAAGAAAGAATCACACACTGCAAAACACGACACATAAAATCCATACTTCACAGCATCAGAAATTATCATCCCGCACCAAACGATATACATAAGCATGATCTTAGTAGGCGCATAAAAAATGCCCTGCCCGAGTTTTCACTCAAGCAGGACGTGGAGCATGGCACGGTGTCTTCCCAAAGTCTCATCCGTGAAGGCTCATGATCCTTATCCCGCAAGGTAAAGACCACTTATCCCGGGTTGCTCCCGATACCCGCTATTTCTTCCGTGATCAAGCGTGTATCACCGGGGACGGAACCACCTTTCCCGCTAGGCTTACATGTGCTGGCGGATGTTATCGAAGATCTCAAGGGATTTCGGTTCGTTGCCCATGGATCCAACATGGATCTGTACTTTGGACACGTTGTTCCCTTGTTTAGTAATCCGTATTTCGACCTTTTCATCGCTGTCAGTACGGGCGATGATCTTCGCATCATCTGCACCTGCGTATTTGTTGATCACAATGTACTTCTGATCGGTCAACGCTTTTTCTGTTGCTGTCGCAACCGCTTGTGGATTGCCATCGACATAACCCGTGATGGTGCCAAAGTCATTCGTAACATTTGGCTGGCTGGTCGAACATCCCAGTAAAGTGATGGTCAATACTACAGCAAATAGTGACATTAATGCGGTGGAACTTTTTAACATTTGACTAAACTCCTTGTGAAACATCGGGGCGAAACATTGACGCCACCCAACTCACACGGATCATATCGTCTGAGTTTGAGACTTCCTGTAGGCAATGTAGAAATTTTTTTTCCGCAATCTCCGTAAAGCATTCAGCAGGCACTTACGGACACATGATGTCCGATACTTTACCGCTTGTCAGGGAGCAGAGAGATAATCGCGGGCATCAGAAAGATGATGGCGATGAGCCCGGAGATGAGAAGGGGTTTACCCGGCTTATCTGAAATTTGGGCGAGAAGACCCCCAATCAGGATGGAGGTAGCCGCAGCGCAGAAGAAAAAAATGGTCTTGAAACGAGCCAGAATACGGTCAAATTTCTGGACTTGCTCTGAGGCAGAAATACCGACCCCCTTGCCCGTAGTCAGGTTGTATGCGTTCCCGCACTCGGGGCAACTGCCAATGTTAGGCAGACCAAGCAGATTGTATTTGCACTTGCTACAGATTGGGTCATCTGAGTGATGAGTCATTTCGGGCTCCAGGAACTTATTTGCCTCCATATGATAATGACGGAGTGATCAAGAGGGAATTGCATGCACACAGCATATTTGGCGAGAACACCAGCGGTATGACAGGCAACGGCGGAGTCTCTACAATCTTGGAGAAAAGGAGGGGAAAGTGTTCTTTGTTTGCCAACCGCTAGGCCAACAATTTTAGCGTCGGCAAATCGAGCAAACCAAACAAAAAGTAAACAGTTTATGATTGATTGGGTGGCTCGGCAGGGTGTCGGACTCCCTCCAGAAAGGATGAAGCTGTGTCTGAAAGTGCAAAACCAGTGGTACTGATCGTTCGTGACGGGTGGGGATTTAACCCGAACGAGAGCCATGATGAATTCAATGCGATCAAGCTGGCGAACACGCCGCGAGGTGATGAACTGCTGGCAAAATATCCGTGGACACTGATCCATACCAGCGGCGAGGATGTGGGCCTGAATGACGGCACGATGGGCAACAGTGAGGTTGGGCACCAGAACATCGGCGCAGGCCGCATCGTGAACCAGGAATCGGTACGCATCACCAAGTCGATCCGTGACGGATCATTCTTTGAGAACAAAGCGATGGTCGAAGCAGTTGACCGCGCAAAAGCCAATGACGGCACAGTGCATCTACTGGGTATTGCTAGTGATGCGGGTGTACACGGTTTGCTCACACATTTGTTTGCTTGCATTGAACTTTGTAAGAAGCGTGGGCAGAAAAAAGTCGCGATCCACTTGTTCTGTGATGGCCGCGATACTGGGCCATTCACTGGCAAAGGTTATATTGAACAGATCGTTAAAAAGTGTGATGAGCTTGGCGTCGGCCAGGTCGCCAGTGTGATTGGTCGATACTATGCGATGGATAGAGACAATCGCTGGGAGCGGGTCAAGATGGCGTATGACCTGTTCACAAAGGGTGAAACGAACGGTGAAGTAGCTCCGAATTATGACGATGCACTCACCGCGGTTCAGGGCTACTACGACAATCCGACAAATGATTCGCAGAATGGCGATGAATTCATCATGCCGCGAACAGTGGGTGATGCAGAAAGCACTCGCATCAAAGACGGTGACAGCGTGATCTTCTACAACTATCGCGGCGACCGGCCACGTGAGATCACCCGCGCCTTCATGCAGCCTGACTTCTATGGCAATGTATTGCCCTCCCCTGACAGTGGCGAAAAGGGTTTCGATCGTGGCAAACAACTTGATTTAAAATATGTTTGCATGACCGCGTATGACGAGAGCTTTAAGGATTGGCCGAATCTACTGGTGGCATACGTGAAGCCACCGAAGATGGCGAACATCGGCGGAGAATATCTCTCAAAGATGGGTAAAACACAGTTCCGTTGTGCGGAGACGGAAAAGTTTCCGCATGTGACGTTCTTCTGCAATGATTACCGTGAGGAACCGTTCCCGGGTGAAGGCCGCCAAATGGCTCAGTCTCCGAAGGTCGCAACTTATGACTTGCAACCGGAGATGTCGGCTCCTGAGATCAAACAAATCGTGCTGGATCGGATCAATGCTGCAGACGGTGAAGATTTCATCCTTGTAAACTTTGCTAACGGCGACATGGTCGGCCATACCGGTAAACTGGACGCCGCGATCAAAGCGGTGGAAACAGTTGATACTTGTGTCGGCGAGATTGTCGATGCAACACTCGCCAAGGGTGGAAAGTTGATCGTGACCGCGGACCACGGTAACGCTGAGCAAATGTTCAACCCAGACACTAACGCACCACACACCGCTCACACACTTTACGATGTTGAGTGCATCGTCGTGGGCGCGGACCTCGAAGGATCAGATGTGAAACTTCGTGAGGGTGGGCGACTGGCCGATGTGATGCCAACAGCATTGAAGCTGTTGGGTCTTGATCAACCGGCAGAAATGACCGGGCAAAGTTTGATCTAATCACTGAATAGATACATAAAAAAAGCTCATCGGCAAAAACCGGTGGGCTTTTTTTGTTGATGAATGTCATGGCTAAGCCGCACTAGTTGTAAGGGCTTGGACCTCGTGGTGGCACATCACCCGCACCAGGCGGGATTGGACCATTAGGGCCGGGAACTGATCCGCCCCCGCTAAGGTTTGGCGGCATTGGAGGTTGTGGCTTCTTCGGTGACCCACCATCACCGCCCGAAGATGGCGGCTGATCAGGATCAAAAGGGGTATTGCCAGTCGCGTTATCGCCAAGATCATTCTCGCCAAGAAGCGCGAAGAAGCGTTTACGAAGTAGCTGCGATGCAAAAGTAATGTCATCTGCGTGAATCACCAACGCCGGTAGATTACGAGGCCGAACGAGAAGCGGATAAACATAATTGATGTTGATTTCCGCAGACAACATCGCAGTACAAATATCCTCAAGCGTCGACCCATTGGTGAGTTCAACAACAAGAACATCATGTTGTGAAAAAGGAAGGCCATGCCGTTCAAGCAAACGCTTGGCAAGAATGGCCCGCGAAGTCAACAATCTAACAACAGCGTGATCCGCAGCATCAATCACACTAAAGCCAGCAAGCGTTAGCTGAGGTGCATTAAAAAGCTCGATTAAATGGTTGAGCTTTCCTACACGGTTGTCGAGAAAAACCGAGAACTGCGTGTTCGAAGGCGGCTCATACTTCGAGGTGGTTTCTGATTTGAACGAGGTTGATGCCATTTTAAATACTAGGTAGGTTTTTCAGGAAAGAAAGTCGCGATATTGATCAATTACACCATAGATATATAAATTCTCAGTTTGATAAAACGGACATGTGTTTGCATTGAGACTTACCTGTTTTTATAGGCCTGATTGGTGTCACGCAACATACTAAGAGAAGGTGCGTGCCTCAGTTTATTTGAGAAAATAGCTTCGCATTAACCCGAATATCCTCATTTATCGTTTCAACGACACCTTGTGCTGCGGGTCCATGATCTCGTCAACGACTTGATACTGCATGGCCTGCTGTGCGGTCATGGTACGATAAATGCCGCCTTGCAATGGGAACCATGTATCAGGAAGGTTCATGGTCTGCAAAATTACACGGTGATAAACATTCAAGGCTTTGTCCTTGTAGTCAATCGGCGTACCGGGCGAAGCAACCCCGCCATGTACCGTGAACAATGAGTTTTTATAGGCAATACGTTTCCCTGTACCTCCCGCAACCAAAAGCACACCACCAGACTTCACGTCAATGAGCGCATGTGTATTTACAGGTGGCTTAATCTGACGCATGGTTTGTATGATCGCAAGTGCAATATCGAGATCACCGCCAGAAGTGTTGATATAAAAATCAATGGGCGCAGTGTCGTCAAGCTCGGCTAGATACATCATATGCGCGATAATAGTACGACCAGATAGCGGATTAATATCGGTGGTAAGAATAATTTTACGCTTTTTCAATAGAGGAGAATCAAAATTGACGGTGAGATCTGGATAGCCCGCATCAAGTGCCATATCGACTTCGGTTGCGGTCGTGGGCATACGGTACTGAGCCGCACAGCCTGAAGCGATAAGCAACAGACAAACGACAAGCAACTGCAAAAATACAAAACGAAACAGAGTGGGCATACTCAAACTCCCAAAGGATGGAGATAAGAGAATGCGGCCAGGTTATGTGGATCTTGGCTTGAGTATGAGCCGGGGGGGATATTTGGTATATCGTTAATCGAGCATCAGGTATTTAAGGCTTTCCATCGGAATAATCGCGGCACCCGTGCGGCCAGGTTTTCGGACGACGATAAAATCATCGTATACCTTCACCTGCTTCACACCATCGAGTTGGCCCGGCGTCATGATCGTACCATCACTGAAATGAACACGTTCTAATCGTCCTTCAAGCCTGACCTCACTATTGAAAGAACTCGACTGGCTGGTTGACCATTGCGCAGATAGAACAGCTGTCATAAGTGCTACAAAACCAAACACCGCCAATGGGAAAAATCGATTGCTCATCCATTCGCTCCTTGTTCATGAGATTCTGCCAATCACAACAAACACACTGTATCTGTAGACGCAGTGGAGCGGAAGAAGTTCCCCGTTAATTCTGCTTAGTCGGTGACAAGTTTGAGACTAATACTGCGGCAGAGACGTATCAATCGCGGCAGCCCATTGATTGATGCCGCCCGCAAGTGAGTGAACATCCGTGAAGTCGTGCTGACGCAAAAATTCTGCAACTTGCAAAGACCGCTGCCCCGAACGGCAGATCACAATAATATGATCATCTTCGCGTCCATGCAGTTCATTCAACCGTCCCGCAAGCTCTTGCATCGGTATAAATGTATTCGGCTCAATGTGTGAAATCTTGTACTCTTCCGGCAAGCGCACATCAAGCAACACATAATCACCTTGTTCATCCATAAGTTGTTTTAAATGCCGCGGCGTAACTTCCCAATCAGATTGGAAGGGATAATTTGCTGGAAGCCCTTCAGAGACAAGATTGATCATCGACATAGGGCCACCCCTGTTAGTGTTTGATTTGTTCGGATTTGTTGGAAGTACATGGGATCGAAATGTTGTCAGCAATATCACAAGAACAAAGCTGACCGCGCCGATAATGAGGTAACGCTTGGTGCTTGCAAAAGTAGGATGCCAACCACCGGCAAAATCAGTTTGCGATTGGCGTGCCCCATGATCTGATGATGGGTTGTCGTCTGACTTGTCCATCTGATTATCTTATCGCCGTCTAACACATAAATCTGCTACATGTACCAGCCAAGTGTCACGTCAGCAACATGATTCAGGCTTTAACTTCGACACGGGTATATTGATCTAGGTTGCATACGACAATTTCACCATCGTCTTTGCGGAGAACCAACCGGTCGAGCCAGAGCTTGTCATCTTTACTATGAGCAAACCACGAACCGGTTTTTTGTTGTTCAAATTTTTCGATCGTACCTTCAACGGTGGTGTTCCAGTTTTCAAGTTTGCGTGGAATCTGTTTGGTGACCGCGACGCGCTGGCCAATCTTGAACGCGGCAGTATTCGTATTAGCGGGTTGATTCATCGTCTGCTCCTAATTAGGGTCACTATAACGATATCTGAAACGGCGGCAGGTGGAAAGTGGAGCGGCCTTGAACCAGATTTCCCCATTGGAAAGAGCTTGCGATTGGAAGAATGCGGGCTTGACGTGTATGAGTTGCTAGGTGGGCATTGATTCCCTAAACTCATTCCCCTGAATCGATTGAATTCAGCCATTTGGAGAGGTGACCGAGCGGCTGAAGGTGCTGGTTTCGAAAACCAGTGTAGGACTTGTGCCTACCGAGGGTTCGAATCCCTCCCTCTCCGCTTCCCCTGGAAAACAAACCAGGGTTTCCCATTTGCCCCTTGCTTGAAGGATCAAATGGGATTTTTTTATATACAAACCCTTCAAAAGTCACCTTGGACCTCTGCATTCCTAATCCAGAGATGCCGAATACTTGATCCGACCTCCTTCACCCCCGTCATGATGCCACACAAACATATCAAGAAGTTTTGAAATGATTAGTCATTTGCCGCGCAACCTGGCCACAAACACACGCATTAGATGATATGAATAAAGCCACCCCCTAAGCAAACCCTGACGCGTCCTCATGCCTAACATAATCACATCCACCTCTTACTCCATAAGTATTCTTTGCTACTGCATGAGTAGTGGCTGGCTACTTGGATACCCTTCATCCAGTTCTGCCTGCCTAAGACTTTTACTTGAGAAATACTTCAGATCAGAAAAATCATCGTCACGTAAAATAATGGGCCTTAGAAACACATAAATCACGGACTGCGAATCCCCTCTTTCTTGGCTGCTAAAAAGATACTCCAATATGGGCAATTCTCCCAGTATCGGAACCGCACTTTTTGATTCAGTCTGATCAAATCTTCTTACACCACCTACCACAATGGTATATCCATCAGGCACTGTGACCTCACTGGTAATCGTATTGGTCTGTCGGGGTGGCGGATTGCCATTTGAGCTCTCGCCCGAAAAACTGTTCAGTGTAATGTTATATTCAAGCCTGAGATGATCGCCTTCCGCAATATGTGGCGTCACAGAGATCTGTGTACCCGCCGATTCATAACCCCCAAAGCTTGTGGTTGATACCGTGTCCGATGCATTGACACTAGTAAAAGGTGCCTCATTAATACTATCAATTTTACCTGTTGCGTTGTCGTTGACGAGTAGCCTTGGCATCGCCAATATCTTGCTTTTCCCTGTAGTAGCCAATGCTTTCACGAGAAGATCAACAACATCTGTATTAATAAGCGTGCCATTAAAGCCGGGTCCTGGGATAAATGCCTTCTCTCCGGTCTCAGCATTAACTTCACCCAATCCAAAACTGCTAAAGAGCTGTGAACGTATACCATGACTCAAACGCACCTCGCCTCCAAGCTCAACGCCTAGAGATTCATTGTCGTTCTTATCCAACGTTACAACCGTGCATTCCACTAGAACCTGTGGCCGGCGCTTATCTAAAAGTGAGATAAGCTGCTCGTATACCTGATGCACATGTAGCGGCCCCATCACCAGGATACTGTTTGTATTCTTGTCCGCCGTCACATTTACGCCGGAGTCCAAACTATAAGCATCCTGCAAAATATTACTCTCCGCGTTCCTTTCAATCGCTTGCCCGTTAACACCAACAATCCCCTGCTCAATAAAACCACGATCATGTAAACTCTGGATCGTCCCCAACACTTCCTCTGCATCCGCATGATTCAATTTATATGAACGGATTGGCCGCTGTACAAAATCCGCTTCCACATCAAACTGCCCAATCAATTCTGAAATCGATTCATGCATTTGATCTACCGCAACCACAATAAGAGACATCGTTTTATCATCAGCAACGATCTCAAACTTCTGATGACGAGCTGACCCCGTTTTAATCAGCTTATGAATGATTTCACTCAAACTATCTGGCTGAGTAAACTTCAAACGGTACACCTTAACACTCCGTGGGATCACCCGATCTAATGACGTTGCGAATCTTGTTACCTCCGCAACAGCATCAGGCACGCCAAGAACAATAAGTTGATTCATTCTGTCTTCATGCAACACCGCCACTGTTTCCTGTTGCGGCACACCCGCCCCACCGCTAATTTGCTTCTTCTGTGCCAGTAATTTCGTTACCTGCTGAGCCAACTGCGCAGCATCAGCATGTTCTACATTCAAAAATTCCACCACCGTCTCTCGACCCGGCCGATCAAATAACCCCAAAATCTGTTGGACCTTCTCAATTCGCGATGAAAAGTCTGTCACGATAATTGCATTCTGATCAACAAGTACATTCACATTCCCGCCCGGCTGCGATAGAATCGGCTTGATTAGAACCTGCGAGGCCTGTGCCCCCGCATACTTAAATTGATAAAACCACGTCACTGCATCATAGTCAGCACGCTCTTCCGTCATTGCAATATCTGGTAATATTTCCGCCGAATTACTGAGCGATTTAATCTGTACCACACGTTTCCACCCCGCTTGGTCATCGACCAGCATCAACCCCTTCATCTCAAGCGCGCTTTGCAGAACCTGTAGAAGATTCGCTTTAGTCATCTTCCCCTGCATCTTTAGCGTTACCCGCTTGTTATTGATCGTTTCATCATAAAGAATATTCATCCCCAACTGCTGCGAAGCCAAGTCTATCAAAAATCGCAATTCCGTATTAGGCGAAAGAGTCAAATCAATCTCCTCGCTTAATTCATGATTAGACTCCGCATGCGTAAAGGGCCCGCCAAGCATAATGACCTGAATCATTACCACGATAAATGTAAACCAAATTATCTGAAGAGAATTTCTAACAGTTTCCATATGCCGTAGCCCTCATATGTTTCAGATTATTTTGATCTCACTCTAAAACTGCAAGATGGTGCGAAGTGTAAGAATCTGTTTTGGCTTGAAATCTAATATGATCCGCTTGCCAGAAATGACTGGTGCCGGCACATTGGTCACTTCAACACTTTCTGAGTTAACCAGTATGGCCTGAACGGGTGCTGCCGAATCAAAAATAATTTCTGTCTTACTCGCTGTTTCATTTGGATTAAAAAGACGGATCTCCAGCGCGTCATTAATAGTACGAACACTGGTTAACACTGCTGCTCCGGAAGTTCGGAAGAAACCTGTCTCTTGTGGAAGTGTTCTTTGTGAGCTACCCCAGTTGGCTTGATCCGCCGCATTGAGTTGCACACTCCGCAACCCTGCAGCCAGTTCACGGGAAAGATTAAATAGATGGGTACGATCAGGCTCACCTTGCCCGGGCAAAATTCTATAGTTGAACTTGAGCGGCTGTAGTAGCTGCCCGTCCGGCTCACCATCGGTAAGCACCGTACGACGAGTGGAGCGGAAAAGTGTCAGGGCGATAGGCCGATGAGGTAGATCGCAAACTGCAGATTCATATAGACCATGTGAGAGAATAGAGAGGCTGCGTCGACTGTCATAGACCGCGGTCCATTGCTGCTGTGGGTTGGTTTCAATTTGAATTTCACGCTCTCGGTGACGATTTGGCCGCAACGAAATAGAACGCTCAACAACATCAAATGGCGCATCTGCAAGATAATGATCATTCTTACAATCCGTTGGGAAAAGCACACGCAAACGATGATCTTTAATGTTGTTATCAATGCGCGTTTGAATGTCTAGGTATTTAGAGTCATGCCGCAAGGTTACATCAGAAACAATTTCAAAAGTCGAGTGTGATACTGTTCGATGCTCGCCTAAGCGATCGTAATGTTCAGGTAGCCTCATACGCGTATAAATGCGCATCGTACATTGCAACGGTCCGTTGTGAATGATGGCGACATCACTCGAAGCTGCGGCTGATGTAAAAACCTGATCATTGACGGGATTGCCGTGATACCAGCCGTCCCCCATATCGGCACTATCTTCAAAAGTCAGCAAATCGTTGTATGTGTTGTCCGTTTGCTTGTCATGTAAGGTGAGTGAACCATTCCGGTTTACGGTGACATCTAAGAATGCATTCGACATACCATGATCACTTGTCGCTAAGGGGATACCACTTGCACCGTGAAACGGGTTCGCCGTATCGCCTTTGGCTATGTAGAAGCTGGTATAACCGAGTGCAGGAACCTTCAGCGATAAAGCTACATCAACATCGTGCATCTTATAGGCTTCTGGGAATTTGTTATAGCGTAAACGTGTGTGCGTGCATTTGAGTTTTTTTGCCAATGTTTGATAGGTAAGCTCGTGACCCGCAAAATCTTCAAGATAAAAAATCGGTTCGTGTTCGAAGTTTCGATGATTAAGTTGCCCAGGCCAATCGACCGGTATCTTCAGTGTGAGCGAAGTAACACCTTCAAAAACATGTGGTGAAGCATTGAACACTACCACACGCATCCGATCGTCGGTCACATCGCCTTCAATATGCCCCGCAATTCCCTGAGTTGCTTCAAGTGTGATACGGTTACTGATTTGACTGCTTTGGCTAAAGCGGAATGCCATATCGCGGTGTACCTGATCAATGCTACAACCACATATCGAATCATGTGGATGATTTTTGATGAGCCATTTCCATGAGTGATCGAGGAAGCCATCTGGATAGGGTGTTTGCAGAAGATACTCCGCGATACTGCTGAATGGTTCTGCCCATACACAAAGTTGCGATTCGCACTTTGCGTTAGCTTGCTTAATCCAGACGCGCGATGATGCCACACCCGGAATAAGCCATTGCGAATCTTGCTCGATTGGCAACGTGCCCGGTTCGCGCATCTCACCTTTCCATGTGGCCTCAATTTGATCTGATTCTTGCAACAACTCGTTTAAATAAGTGTCAAGATCAGAATGCACCAATTCATAGCCGGGAAATTCGTTGTTCTCGAAGGCTGTAAAAAGATGATTATAGATATCTTCGTCCCAGCCAAGATGATCCGCGCCATCAAACATGATCAATGGCGATATCTCGGAACGCTTTGATTCATAGGCAAGAAATTTGCGTATAGCATCCACAATCTTTTGATAGGTTACGTTATTAACATGATCTCCCGCTTGTCGAACATGTGCAGCAAAACCGCAGTAGCCATCAATGCCGAAACGGTAGCAGGCGATCTGAGACTCATCTGCACCTTGCCATTGCAACGTGCTGTTTTCAATTTGGTTACTGCCTCGCCAAACAAATCCAGCCTTGATGTCAAAACTCTTAAGGATTTGCGGTAGCTGCGAAATGTGCCCAAACAGGTCGCACACAAATCCAGCGTTGGAGGGCTCAGCCCCAAAATCCCTAGCGATTTGCCTGCCGAGACGGAGATTGCGGATCATCGATTCACCGCTGATAAGAAATTCATCCGGCAGGACATACCATGGACCAATCTTTAACTTATGTTGCTTAACAAGCTGTTGAATAACACCTTTCTTCTCTGGCCGAATTTCCAGATAATCCTCAAGCATGATCGCCTGTCCATCAGTCTGGAAAGGTCCGCGCATCCGCTGGTCCGCAATACCAGCAGAAACGTGATCAAGAAGTTTGACGAGATTGTATCGATAATCCTGAAATGCCTGATACCATTCACGGTCCCAATGACTGCTAAGGACATAGTGCACACGCCGAATTTTCATATCTAATGATCCATTGTAATTATTTAAGTAGTTTGCTATGGATACAACACATCCAAGAGCGAAACGATACTTTTTGTCTCTTAAGTAAAACCCACTTGCAAAGGCGATCAGGTATCAAAATTTACGCCGGCATACTGCCTATCTATATAAAGATAGAAGAAGCACGGATGTTTCTATAGCTCAACATAAAGCTTTACATAAATTCAATCCGCTTACGTTCTCCATTTATGACATCGAAAGCTTCCTTTGCGGCCGCCTCCCTCCCTATTCAACAGCAATAGATGTTCCAGCAAAATTAGCCTGACAACTGGCAAACAGACCAACATGCCACATCTATTTCCCAAGCCACCGCCAACCAAGTTTATCATCATCCGAACCAATCCGTTACCATATTTTACCAATTTTTAATCATTTCCAAATCTTCCAAATAGCCTTCACAAACAACTCGTCTGCTTATACCACCAATCCAACAAAGCGAGCCTTATGGATTTAAATACCTTATTTTAAGATACTTACGTGACTTTTATGCTGAATACCTGGATACACCCAACCCTACTACGCCCCTTTCCACAAGAAATCTCCGAATAAAAATAAAAGAAACTTGATTTGAATAACGCCATGTGTTAATCTTTATTAATCTTCTTTTGGTTCTGCATGCAAACGACTCTGTCACAAGAAGAGGTACAAAGGCGAAACTCAGCAAATTTTAGATTCCGCCTCATATACAGCGTGTCATATCTATATCAGGGCAGATTGAGATTAAGACTGCCCGCAATGCTCGTCAGAGTGCTATTTAAGTATTGCGTTGAAAGGAATTCATTGTGAAAGCAGTACCCCCAAAAAGCCATAACACCAAGAGCAGCACACCGAAACATGCCCAGGTAAATTTCGCCTCGGGATTCACCTTGATCGAGCTGCTTGTAGTTATCTCCATTATAAGTTTACTTGTTGCCATACTTTTGCCAGCACTTAGTGCCGCTCGCGAAGCAGGACGCACCGTCAGCTGCCTGAGTACCGTCAGGCAAATGTCTTACGCCTTGACCATTTATGCTAGCGACAACAAAGATTACATCCCAATGGCATCGCAAGACAACGCGCCAAACGATCTTGACCCTTGGTGGAAGCTTCTTCGAGATGACTATTTAGAGGGAGATAAGGAGGGCGCGATGATGTGCCCTAACGCCGAAGATGGTGGCCGTCGCTACAATCACTCAATCCCCGGTGCACCTTTTTTTGAACCTGTAAGTACGGCTGGCGGGAACCATTACAACCATGGCTTTGATTATGCCATCAACTCCTTCTATTCAAGTAGAAACGACCAATGGTGGTATTCTCACCCTGTCAATCCCACATATAGATCCCTGCTCGAGATGCAAAATCCTTCCGCCCTCTTTTGTTTTACAGAAAGTCAGAATGTCTGGCTAGGCGGATGGGCTCCAGGCAATCACCTTATGTTTCGCCATGGCACAAAGAACGACGTGATCAATATTGGCTTTTTTGATGGCCACGCCGAGAGCTGGGGCGAATTAGAAGCCGGAACGGGAGAGAGCAGACTCATTAATATCCTGGGCCCTCCGTGGTACGCAGATCAACTCCCATGGCAGGACCGAGCATGGAGGGAAATTGAGAGGTATGACCCCACCCCCTAACCACCACAATCAGTACAAAACTGCTTACATTAATAATTTTTATTGTTTTGTTTTCTAATAGGATCGAAATGGCGGCGAAACAAGGAGAAAAGAAAGAATATTACTAGCTATTATTTCTGTCATATCGATATTTACTTTACATCATAAATGATTAATTTATGGAGGACACTAGATGAAAACGAATATTGTATTAACCAGCTTACTTCTCGGATCTTTAGCCTCGTCTGCTTCTGCAGCACTAATATTTGAAGATACATTTGACGGCGCTACATTTGATCCAATCTGGACAACAATCGCCGCCGGCGCGAACGCACCCGTTCTCACAGCCGACTTAGGTGATGATGGCGTTGGTGATGGTATCATGCGCATACAATCAGCCGACTGGACGAATCCAGTCATTGCCGCTGACACAAGAACATTCTTAGTAGATCCTACCTTGAATTTAGATGTAACATTCAAATTCAAGCTAAAAGATGGCCCTACTGCTGGAGCAAAACAAGCAAATCTCCAGATCAAAGATAGCACCTCTGGTGATGCGATCATACTAACCGCAGCAAATGGATCCCTAGATACCCCAACCACAGATTCGGCAAAAACCGGATGGTCGTTAGATAGCGTGTCTGATCTAGGAAATGGATGGTATGAATATACGATCCTTGTAGATGCTTCGGTTATTGTCGCCGATGCTATCCCCGCTCCAGATGGTATGGCGGGCTTTAACTTTGAAATAAAAACTAAGGGTGGAGCTCCTGAACGTGATCTGTTCTTTGATGATTTGCGTGTATATCACGGAGCAATCGGTATTCCCGAGCCAAGCAGCTTTGTACTGGCCGGCCTCGGTGGGCTGATTTTAGCTGCACGCAACATAAAGCGTCGATCGGCTAAATAATTCTAAATGATTCTCAATTTGCGAAACACAATATGGAATCTATTGGCAACTTTGAAATATAAGTTGCCAATAGCCCATATTTATGGTGCGGTTTCGTTTATAGCAGTATGCGGAATGTGATTGGATTAAATATCTATGGATTCTTTGTTATTAAGTCGTGGTGAGTTTGTACAGATTGAAAACGGATATGAAATGCTTCGCCAGCGATACATTTCTATACTTACGCATACACATACATATTCAGGTGTTTCACATCATGGCGGCACCGTTCGTCCGCCATATAACTACCACCAGCTCTCAGATTGGTGCGTGAAAAATCAAATCGATGCATTAGGAATGGGGTCGCCATATACGCCGAAATCCGTCAAGAACTATGCATTATATGAGGGCGAGAATAGATGGGCCTATTACAACAATAGTGAAGAAATTGATCAAGAATCGTTACTTCAATGCGATCGTGATGAAGTAAACCGAATGCTTGAATCGATCAATCGTATGTCGAATGAGAAAGTTCATTTTTACTTAGACAACGAAACACCCAAAGGACGGTTTGGGCATCTATGGTGGGTTGGTTACGAACAAGAAATGACGGCATGGCATGATTTTGATCAAGATTATGATCAATGGGTGTGTCAACATCCAGATGCATTAAAAGATGATGATGAACCAATGCCATTCAATCGTCGGACATATTCGCAAATAATTGCAATTCAACGATCTCATGGGGCAGTCGCATGCTGGGCACATCCAACTAGTTGGTGGCGCGGCAATGATGGACGCTTTATAACAAATATCGCAACTGAGATGCCTGCACATGTATTGGCTGACGGGTATTTAGATGCCATGGTTGTTATGGGCTATCAAGCCGATCGCCCCGAATACCGAGCAATCTGGCGAGCATTGCTTGATGAAGGATTCTGTGTAACACCTGTAGCTGAAATGGATCTTAGTTTATCAGCTACTAATTTACATGATCGCACCGATGTTTTCCTAACATATACCCCACATAGTCATTCAAATAAGCCTCACGCCACCATTGACTCCAAACAACTCGCAGCTTCAATACGTCACGGACACACCGTATGCTCAAGTGGCCCGCTATTAGAATTGCAAGCCGCAGGGCAACCCGTTGGTACCAAACTGGAAATCGCACCAAACGACCGAGTTAGTGTGGATCTAATTATTGGAAGCTCTGATCCTGAAACACGACTTGATCTTGTCGAACTCGTTGGCAGAGACGGACACGTTTGGTGGTCACAAAAAGATGTGCCCACAGGTTCTGTATCAATACAACTCCCGCCAATTGAACGACGTGACTATCTAGTCGCACAAGCATTTTCGCAGCGCAAAAGCAATGGTCGCTACCGTGATGTGGCAATAACAGCACCTATATACCTTCTACCCCAAGGAACCTCCTTGGCCAAACCGATGATCTCAAGTGTTAATCTTTCTATTCAAAGTAATTCTATATTTCGAGATGGGGAAATATCATTTGAAAGCGCACTTGGAGAATCATATGAAAAAGGCCGCGTAACTGGGGACACAATCTGCCAGGCGATGCCAGCTAATGGTCGCATAACATTGACCGCTAAAAACGGGCATAAATCCATAATTTACCTGATTAATGCGAACACACGATTACAGGAAATTCAACAATATCTTTATCGCGGCCGCTTTCTTAGAAATTTTCCAACATTGGAACATGGAGATATACCCGTTAAAGCGTGGCATCTTCAGGATTATCGCAATGCTATGGAGAACTTTTCTATTAATATTTAAGTACTAAATTTGAGCATGGAATAATATATGAAATTATATCTGATCAGACATGGTGAAATGGCTGGTGATGCCCATCGGCAATACGATGCAAGCAAACACCTTAGTGATTGCCTGTCACCTTTGGGATGTGCGGAGGCTGACCAAATGGCCGATGCATTGAGTGCAGTACCCTTTGACCGCATCTTTTCATCCCCACTAGGCAGAGCGATACAAACAGCTCAACCTCTCGCATCTTGCACTAACAATGAAATTGAAGTTTTACCTTGGGCCATGGAATGGCGACCTGCACCAGAATTAATTGCTGGTGATAATGCGAAGTATGAGGAAATGATGCAGCGTGTTTCTAAGAAGTATCCCGAAGAAACATGGAAAACTGAACTTGGAGAAGGTGCGCTAGAAATGGCGCATCGTGTGATTACTGGTTTTGTCTCATGGATGTCGGACATTGGCGTACATGCAAGGCACGGTGGCTATGTAATGGATGATCCAGATGATTCACGTAATATTGCTTTGGTAGCACACGGCGGATCATTGGGTCGGCTCGCATCCTTTCTGCTCGGCATCCCTACGTATCCACTATGCCCAATAAGTATGGCGCATACCGGAGTTGCTGTTTTTGAGTTCACTCGCCACATTGATGTTTGGCACCCGTATTTAAAGCTTTCCGCACCATACTCGCACGAGACCCTCCAAGTAACGCAAACAACAACAAATGACGTCTCATAGTGATGAAGTTTTATGCTTCGTTCGAATCTGAGTTAATGTCAGAATCAATACCACAAGTTTAATGTGTTTAAAATTTACAAGGATTAGCATGACAACAACAATAAGAAACATTCTGATTTCTGCCTTGCTGATATTCTCAAGTAGTGTCGGCAATGCAGCAGACTACGCGGATTTCCCAGAGGATTTGATTGGCCAATTCCCGATGGAGCAACCTGAATACCGCGGTGTTGATCAGGTACTCATATTGTCTAATCGCTGGGTAATTGTAGCAACTAAGAACGTTGATGATGTTGTCAACGAAATCAACAAACTATCCAATAATAGTCTCAATAACTTACTACGAAAATGGGATGAATCATTAAAGGTCGGAAGAAAAGATTGGGTGAGTTATAAAGAAAGCTGGGCTGTGCGTGATAAATTTATCTCGCAGGCTCGTGAGAATACTGGAGAACGGGACTTAGATAATCCTGATTATTATACAATCTCCAGCAGTGATGATTCGCAGTACACAACTCCTCTTTCTCCCATGCGTGCTACACGTCTGCTCGTATCACTTGGCGGGAAAGAAATACCTGGTAGTCATGACATTGATTACGCACATTATTCCTACTTGGAATTGCCTAAGGCAATGCAATCGGGGAAGCACTACACGATTCGTCTAAAGAACAAAAAACAGGTTAGATTTCTATATGATGAGAAGAAGACGGTTGCACGTTCAATCAAAGTAAATCAAGTCGGCTACTTAGCATCCGCCAAACGCAAGTACGCTTATTTAGGCTGCTATCTATTTGAATTTGGTGCCTTAGATTGCTCACACGCCAAAACATTTGAGGTAATTGATGTTTCCAGTGGAGAAACGGTTTATCGTGGTAAACCGACACTGCGAGCTAAATCTCAGCGATACATTAACAAAGATGGAAGCCAATCTAAAACCAAACCTTTAATTTCCGGTGAAGACGTTTATCAACTGGATTTGAGTAGTATCAAGAAGGAAGGATATTATTTCATCTCCGTACCGGGTATCGGTCGTAGCTGGCCTTTCCGAATAAGTGATGATGTATACGGAGATGTTTTCTATACTGCCATGCGTGGGCTATACCATCAGCGCGGTAGCTTTAAGCTAGACAAGAAATATACGCCTTGGTCCCGTAAACGCTACCATACCAAACCAATATACGAGTCCGAAGCAATCATTGGGCCACGCCATGGGGGTGGTTTTGCCAGTGTAAATAAAATGAACAGTAACCAATTCGATATTATTGGTGGAAGTATTGATCGAACAAAGAAAACAACTCAGGTCGAAGGCGGGTGGTATGATGCCGCAGATTGGGACCGTAAAGAAGATCATTACGTGGTCGTTTTTGATCTGTTAACCGCATACGAGCAATTTCCTGAAAAATTCACAGATGGCCAGTTAAACTTCAACGAGTCAGGAAATGGCATTCCTGACATTCTAGATGAGGCCGAATGGGGATTGCGTATTTGGCGCCATAGCCAAGATAAACGCGGGGGTGTTAGTGGGCAACTAGAAACATGGACTCACCCCAAGATCGACGCAGATGTTGATTACGCATTTGGCCAGCGCACACGGTGGACATCACTAACGTATGCTGCCGCCGCGGCACAATATGCGCAACTGGTCGAACCCTTCGATGCAAAGCAGGCTAAGACATATAAAGAATCTGCCCTCCGTGCTTATGAGTTCGGTACTAACCCAGACAATGCTCTGATAAATATCACGATTCACGGAAAGAAGAATCGAGGTAGGGGTGAACCATTTGAAATGAAATGGAGCGAAACAGAGGAATTAAATTACCCTTATCTTGTGCACGCTAAACTGCGTTTGTTCAAACTCACCAAAGATAAAAAATTCCTAGATGATCTCGGAACGATCAGCAGAAAAGCAAAGAAACCGTTCAATTGGAAGTTTACCCATAAAGATTGGTCCGCTTGGATTTACTGGGACATCATCAATAGCCCAGCTAAAAATTATCTTAGTGCTGATGTAGTGAATTATTGGCGAGATATCTATCTTAAAGGTGTTCCCGTTGGTTCTGGAACTAATGGTGGAGCCTTTGTTGGCAAAAATTTGATTCAAGTTACAGAAGCAATGCCTTATCGCAATACAAGCGCTATGACAAGAGAATTGTTTGCTTGGGGAGATTCAACCACAACGAACATGAATCGCTCTGCTTTCATCTCATATCAAATGACCCGCGACAAACGGTATTTGGATGTGATTGCTCGTAATGCAGATTTTACTTTGGGTGCCAATCCAATGGGTATGTCATGGACCACTAGCTTAGGATTCAGCTATCCGATTCATATTCAACATGAAGCAAGTGAGGAAGATGAATTCCTTGATCCTTATCCGGGCATCACACTTTATGGGATTACCAATGGGCCGCGATATTATATGTTCCGAAATAATGTTTGGGATTCCCCGGCTCCTGGCGGAAAGAAAGTTTCTTTTATAAAAGAAGAAAACAAATATATTCCTGCTCACCGTCGCTGGAGTGCGCATCCAACATTAAATACGCCTAAATGTGAGTTTACAATTCATGAAACCACGTCATCAACCATTTTTACCGCTGCTTGCTTAATGCCCGAAGGCTGGATGCCCAGCGAGCGATTAAAGAACCTGAAACCTCGTAAGGATGAGTTATTGTTCGGGTATTGGTATCTACCTTAAATATCTTTTAATCACTCTCTCTTTATTAAGCAGCTCGCAATTATTGCGAGCTGCGTTTTTTATTAAAATATGAATCACAATATTTAACGTGAAAATGCTTTCCTAGACATGATCGATTGGCATCAAGGACAATGGCAATGGGCACCATGCATCAAGAATACGTGCATTATATGGTATGGAGATTACACCAGAAGGCTGCGTTGGGCCGAATAATATTCGCATCCATTGCTCGCTTGTTGCTGTAAGTTGTGGCTCTTCTTCTGTTAATGAAACCGAAGCATGATTATGAGCAACACTTAATGAATAACGCCGACCAATATCACTGATTTCAATATTCACTTTCCCATCAATCATGTGACTGATACGGCAACGAGCATTCAATAGTGTACTTAGCGTTGCAAGCCAATCAAAAATCTGCCAATTACCCGAAGATTGGAGTGTAATACTCTCTGCACACGTTCCGAGTTGGCGTAAGTACTCCATATCCCATGGCCTAAAATAAAGCACAAGATCATCAAATTGTATTTCATTTTGAAATGAGCTAAGAGCTGCTAACTGTTGCTTATTATCAACAAGAACTAATTCTTTAATACTTGTCCTATTGGAATCTATCGTGGCATAACCTATAGGTTGGTCTGAGGAATCAAAAGCAACATATGGCTCAAGAGCACCATGTCGAAGAAAATCTTCAAATCTATCTGCAGGTCGTTCACACCTAATTTTCTGCTGACAATAAATCTCATACAAACGTGCAATGGTCTCTGAATTTTGGTTGATTGACCTAAATTTCAATGAATCCGCTTGCGAGTCAGCTGCTCGAATGCGTTTAAAACATGACGGGGTAAAGCGTGCAACATTCTGACATCCGCAAACTTCCCAACCGTATCGTCGATAACGATCTCGTAAACCAGCAAGATATGAGAGTTGATATCCATCACGTTTCATTTGCTTGATTGCAAAACGGAGCATTAATCCCATAAGCCCCTTGCCCTGCCAATCAGGATCCACCGCAATGCCGCCGACTCCACCAATTCGAAGTTTCTGATCGTACAAACACCAATCTATTGGGTAAATACCAAGAGTCGCAATTAATTTATCGCCTTCCCATATGGCATAAATGCAGTTCATCAATTCATCAGTAGGCTTATAAAGTCCTGACAAAAAGTACTCGAAACCATTTTCCCGCTGGTAATTAAAGGTACGATTCAAAAATTGTATTGCCTGCTCATAATCACGAGCAGTGAGTGGCTTAATTGATTTTTCGTTGTATGGCATGTTCGATCTTGTAACCAATATTGCCGAAGATTCGTCAACCACATGAACAGATGAATAAGCCGCAGATTCAGCAATGCCATTGATTTGAATGACTTCAACAGTGTTTTAATATAGAAGGAAAATCAGTTAAATACTGATTAAGCAATTATATAAATACGCACCCCAAAAAGGAACGTCTTTTTGTCCTTGAGGTAATTTCTTTTTCACATAGAAAGTGATCTACTTCTACATCACAATCAAATCTGCTAGATAGAGGTGTTATCTCTGCACCATTATTCAATTTCATGAAATTCAGTCATCGCTGAGGAATTTCCTACTTAAGTTGACAAAATGATTAACCCTAGACAAAATTATTGATCTTAATATATCACGTATCCGTGAAGTTCGGTACAATCGGGATCGTTTCCGGATAATCCATGGAGTAAGCCACAATTATTGCTGATCTTTCAAGTTTCCAAAGTACATCAGCCTATGCCTTTTGACTCACAAAACGCATGGCGTTAAATCGCGCACTCCGATAGCATTCCCATTCATACAAAACCTCTTTTCGATTGGAATATCCAATTAAGCAGGATCGAAAACGAACACTACAAGATATTGCCCGTGAAGCCAAAGTATCAGTCGCATCTGTATCGCATGCGCTAAACGGGAAAGGCCGACTATCACCAAGCACGCGCCGACTGCTAGAACAGCGGCTTCGTGATGCGGGGTATCGACTTTTCGCGCGGCGTTATCCCGTTCTGTATATTTGCCATCAAGATCAGTTTGAGGATGTTCAGGCCTATAAACCTATCTTTGATCAACATAGTGGGCTAAGCCGATTCTTTGTAGAAAATGGAATCAATCTTCGATTTGAGCTTTTATCCGTTCGCAATAAATCCGATCTTCGTGACGAGCTAATACGAATGCTTGAAGCGCAGCCCGCAGCAGTTGTGGTATCAACAGATCTACACGGGTTGGCATCGCATGTCGTTGCATGGTTTACTGAAAATGGTGTACCAGTTGTCCAAATTGGTCACACCAATAACATACAAGGTATACACTCAGTTGTAATTGATAACTTCACTGCAGGACGAATGGCAGCAGAGTACCTTGCTAAACAGGGACACAAACGTATTGGTATCATTAGATGGTGGGCAAAGAAAGACCCTGTTAGTGCCGAAACATTCGCAGGATTTTGCTGCGGACTCCAAGCAGCGGGTATTGATTTGCCAGATGAATACGTTGTTGAAACAGCAGAGCATACTTCTGCTTCTGGCCCACTCCAGGGGCGCGATGGGATGGACCAGCTACTTGCACTGGAACATCCTCCAACAGGTGTATTTGTTGAAAACTCAATGGTAAGCCCTTCACTAATCTACCCTTGTTCTTGTGAGGACAAAGAAGCATGGCTTAAAACTCAAGAAGTCGAGATGATACACTTTGAATCTTGGCACCTCGATTGGCTAGAATCGGCTCTCGGACAAAAACTATTATTCCCCCAGAGAGCAACCGCCCTCATCAAGATTGATTGGCAAATGGTCGGACAAGTTGCCGCCGAAAGAACGTTTGCCATAATCGAAGGAACCGAGGTCCATGAAAGCACGCAAATTGTTCGCATCGCACCTACACTCGTTCGTGCTGAAGGGATGGAAATAACACCCATTTCATTGTCATGATACTTGTCAAAAGTTATTGCGCATTCATTATCATGGAACACGCAATAACTTTCACTTCAATCGCATGCGGATGCGATCATTCATTAACAGTAAATCCAACTAATGCGCCACCTCTGAATGTGCCATTACCGTTAGGGCCATCACCCAAGCCCCATCCGATATAGCCTGCAGTCAATGGACTACTGCTATCAGTCGCATTGAGTGTTGCGATTGATGTACCATCTTGCTTCAAACTTGCCGCAAGATCGACATTGCCGCCATTATCAATGGCGTTCAGCCACAATGTATAGGTGTTCGTCCCACCTTGAGTGCTGAACGACTGGGTAGCTAAAACCGTTTCTGTAGAATAACCCGTTCGTTTACGGATCGACAGGGTGTCATCGGACATCAGCACATAATACAACGGATATGTATTCGCACCTGTATTGGCATTTTGACGAACTGAAACAACGGCACGAACGTTACTTGAATCGCTATTATCAAATTGGAATTTAAGCGATGCATCAACGTCACCTGTGTACCACCCGTCATCATTATCATCTGTACCATCGCCATCGTCACTCGTATTCAACACTGCCGTGTATATTTTGTTGTAACGTGCAGACACATCGACATCACCACCCGTCCAATCTACTGTCAAGTGTGATCCGGGCGTTTCACCAAGCAAACCGATACTAGCCTCGTTGAAATCGGAGGAAACATCCGTGGTAAAAGCAGTATCGTAATCGCCGCTTGATACAGAATTTACTGTAATATCGACCGTAGCAGTATTGCCATCTTGTGTCCCATCATTAGCCTTATAGGTGAAACTGTCTTGACCAATGTAACCGGTATTCGGTGTATAGGTAAAGCTACCATCACTGTTAAGCGTCACACTGCCATTAGTCGGATCAGTCACTTTGATTGCCGAAAGTGAATCGCCGTCACTGTCAGTATCGTTACTCAAAACGCCCGAAGCAGGAACAACCAATTGTACATTTTCATTCGTATTGTAACTGTCAGCCACTGTAACTGGTGCAGTGTTTGAAGTTGCACCATCATTAACAGAAAACTCCGTTATCCTAGCTCCACGGAACGTGCCGTTACCGTTGGGGCCATCACCCAAGCCCCATCCGATATAGCCCGCAGTTAGTGGATTACTACTATCCGTCGCATTGAGCGTTGCAATACTTGTCGCGTCCTGATTCAGACTTGCACTAAGATTCACGGAACCACTACTGTCCGTTGCACTAAGCTGCAAGATATAATCGTTTGACCCACCGACGGTCGTGAATGATTGAGTAGCTAAAACGGTCTCCGATGAGTAACCCGTTCGTTTGCGAATCGACAGAGTATCATCGGACATCAGCACATAATACAACGGGTACGTATTCACGCCTGTATTAGCATTCTGACGGACTGAAACAATGGCACGAACGTTACTTGAATCGCTATTATCAAATTGGAACTCAAGTGACGCATCGACGTCGCCTGTATACCAACCATCGTCATTGTCATCTGTACCATCGCCGTCATCACTCGTATTCAATACAACCGTGTATATTTTGTTGTAACGTGAGGATACATCGACATCACCACCCGTCCAATCCACCGTCAAGTGTGAGCCAGACGTATCACCAAGTAAACCGATATCAGCCTCGTTGAAATCGGAAGAAACATCTGTATCGAAGACAGTACTATAGCCTCCACTTCCGGTAAGATTTACGGTAACTTTGACTTCATCGTAACTTTGTAATTCACTGTCATCAGCGGTTAAACGCAAAATGTACTCGCCCGGAGCCGTGAAGGTTGCGGTAGTGTCTGTTGCATTTGCATCTCCGAAAGTAACAACACCTGGCCCTGATTGTGCACTCCAAGTTACAGTAACGCTACTAGGCGGATTCGGAAGATTATCATCATTAACAGTGCCATCGAGATTAGTTTGATCCTGTGGCAATGTAAGCACAACATCACTACCGGCATTTACGGTCGGTGCTTGATTCACTTCATTAACCGTAATCGTAACGGTTACGACATTGCTGTCTTCCGCAGTATCATTTGCTTTATAGGTAAAACTATCTTGGCCAATATAACCTGTGCTCGGTGTATAAGTAAAACCTCCATTACTGAGTAGAGACAAAGAACCATTGCTGACATCACTAACTAAAATCGCAGTCAATGGATCCCCATTAGCATCCGTATCGTTGCTCAAAACGCCTATAGCTGGAACAACTAGTTGCGTATTCTCATCTGTACTGTAGCTATCAGCAACTGCCACAGGAGCTTGATTAATTATCGTAAGCGTTTCAATGTTGATATCAAGAAGTTTTGGCTGCTCGTTATATGAACGACCACGAAAACGCACATTGCCTTCTGAAACATATGTACTCGCAGTACCGCTCAAATTAATAGTGACACTATTCCAACTGTGTCCGTTACCATCATTGCCTGCGTTTTGAATGATTTTACCCGTGATACCAGTATCATCAGCGGTTAGCTCAAAATAGATAGAAGGGTTAAAGCGAGCTTCTATGCCTGTACCCGAGATTGAATCCAGTAGTGTGTTGCCATCATATAGATTAACGTTTCCACTACCCATTAGCTGCAAACGTATACCATCTGTACCTGTGCCGGTAGTTCTGCAAGCAATTTCGGCAAAACCGTTTGCGTTGCCATTCCCTACGGTAAAATGCCCTGAAATCCTTACATCTACCTCATGTATTGCTTCTGAGCCAGATGGATATGCATAACCGATCGTACCCCATCCACTTGCGACGGCCATCCATCCATTTGTCGTACTAATTGATGCATTACTCATCGTCCAATCACTCGACACATCGGTTTCAAAATCAGTTTGATAAAGTGATGTACCGGGCGTTTTTACAATAACTGTGATTGTATCTTGAGTTTGTGCCGCACCATCACTGGCATTAAGCCTCAGGACATACGTACCTGCAGCACCGAAAGTTGCGGTAGTATCTGTTGCATTTGCATCTCCGAAAGTAACAGTACCTGGCCCTGACTCCTTGCTCCAAGTTACGGTCGTACTTGCAGGTGGATTGGGCAAACCATCATCGCTTACCGTTCCATCTAAATTAACCGCAAATGGAAGATTTATAGTTTGGTCAGGCCCCGCATCAACTGATGGAGCATTATGAACTGTCAAAATAACATCGTCATCATCCTGAAGATTGCCATCGTTGGCAGTCAACCGCAGAACATATACACCGGTACTACTAAATGTGGCCGTTGTATCTTCAGCACTACTGTTCGCAAAATAAACTGTGCCGGGGCCACTGACTTTACTCCAGGAGTAAGTGAGTATTGCTGGCGGGCCTGGTAGGCCATCATCAATCACAGAACCGTTAAGATCCGCTGTTGACGTTGACAAAACAACTTGATCTGCACCTGCACTAACCGACGGTGCTTGATTCGCTAAAACGGCAATCGTTATTTCATCGTAGGTTGTCAGCACCCCATCATCTGCGGTTAGTCGGAGCGTGTAAGATCCTGATGTAGAAAAATCTGCCGTGGTGTTAACGTTATTTATATTGCCAAAGGTAACGATCCCTGGCCCCGATTGTACAGTCCATGTTGTCGATAGGGATCCTGTATAACCATCATCCGTCACCCATGCTTTCAAGGTCGCAGTTTCATGCTCACCCATTAAGTATTGATCTTCCCCAGCATTAACCCAAGGCGCCCAGTTTTTGCTGGAATCATGACCATGTGAAAAATCTGTAATCGCATCTGCTTGAAGTAACAGCTCATCAATCTTGCCACCAAAAGCACTGATGATTAATCTGCCTGTCGCTTGCAATGATCCGCCAGAAGCATCCCACTCAGTATCGCCGGCGGTATTGATCTCTTGCAATTTATTGTCTACATAGAGTCGGCCCCTGCCAGTTGCGTCGCCTGTATAAACCAGGGCGTAATGATGCCACTTCCCATCGGTTACCTCTTCAAAGGTGAGCGTTCTCGTTGGATCTATTAGTCCAAGGTCTTTAAGGCTTATTGTCCTATCATGCGTCGAAACTGAAGTTAAAAACCAATCGTATCGCCAACTTATAAACGTTTCGTTCGCCCATGAAGACGAACCTTGAAGTCGAACCGGATGCACTTCGGATGTACCTTTTTCGGAGGCCAGCATCCAAAAACTTAATGTCATGCCGTCTGACCAATCAAGGGGAAGCGTTGCATTATTTATACTTCCACCATAGTCGCTGGTATCAACATGGCCGCCGCTACCACCCCATGCATTCTGATTCTGCCAGACACCCGCATTTTGCATTGATATATCACGATTAGAGGATCCTTGTGCATTGTCTGCAACGGTACCTGATGTTTCATCAAAATGGTATAAAGCAATTGTGTTTGCATCAGCTACATTTGCTTGCGACCAACTTAAGAATCCCTCTGGATGAACATTAATAAGAATCGTACTAGCTGAATAAAGCGTGCCGCTATCTGCAGCAAGGCGCAGCACATAAACGCCTGGAATATTAAATGTTACTGTCGTATCCGTTGCTGAAGCATTGGCAAAAGTAACAATGCCCCCGCTTGGTGAGCTTGCCACGTTCCACAAAGTCGTCGAAGCACCGGTAACCGTACCATCTAATGCGGCGCTATAGACAGGCGCTGTAATATGCGTATCACTATTGGCATCAACACTAGGTGTACCGGATTCTGAATCTAACACAATCACTTTAACAAAATCGAAGCTCGTCTTATCGCCATCATCCACTGCCAAATGCAAAACATACTCACCCCCGCGCGTAAAGGTTACAGAAGTACTTAACGCGCTAGAATTCGTAAAACTAACAGATGCTGGCCCGCTTCCAAGACTCCATGTCGTGGTAATACCACCTGAGGGAGTTGCACCGTCATCAGTATAAGAACCATTTAAAGTAACGGACACATTAGAACCACTGCGCGTAACAACCTGCTCATTACCAGCTTCAACTACAGGACGTTTATTCGTGAAAGCTGTTAATGAATTTCTATGTTCAGTGTTATTTGGTAAGTATGAATTAGGAGGACTTTGATTTACTCCTAACAAAGCTGCAAATAATTGCACATGTGGAGCAGAAGACTCCCAGACCGTAAACTCGCTACAAGGAATAATCGTCCACGTATCTGCATAACGACGATAATCTGGCAAATGATCATCACCTGGGTAAAGTGCATGAAGCGGGAAAATTGCATCCGTACTGCCAGGCAATCCATTAACAGGACCGTACACAGGTATCCCTGGCATGAGCCCCAAATTTTCTTTCACAAATGATTGCGAATCAGCATGTGTGCTTTGACGCGGATATCTTGACCCCAAGCCAACAATCCAACTCATACCCATAGGATTACAACCCATGACATAATCCGCGGACATACTCATCGCGTTGAAATACTTTTGCTCTTCTTCAGCAGTAAGATCGCCTAATTGCAATCTGCTATAAACCGGATCCATGTATCGGCCCATGGATGTTCCACCTCCCCAAGACACCCCATGGCCATCGGGGCGGCTATTCCGATGACCATGAGCCGCTTGGAGAATATCGATTGCGTCATCTGCTGCTGCATCTAACGAATTCTTCGCAATATTTATATAAGACGTATTGGCCGAAGGAGCCGTAAGATAACCCACCGTATAATCCGGCATAGAACTGCCGTTTAGATAGTCAGTGTTTTGGCGCATACGCATTGCGTCATATGCCCCATTACCCCATCTATCCAAGGTGTTCCAGTGATTTTCGAAGTTTGTTTTATAAATTGCCTGATTGGTTAAAGCATACAGTTCACTTGCGCCATAAAGCAGAAAATCTGTCGCTGCTGAATTTGCGGAAGCGTAGTTGTAAGCATTAATCGCACGAGTCTCTAATTCAGACGCTTTTGCCGCATCAAAAGGTTCTATCAATCTCGCTGCCTGCGCAAAGAGGCCCGCAGCACGTGCTGTCGTATTTACATCGATAGCAAATGTCCAATATGGCAAATCATCATCATCCGCATGATAAAGACCAAGTGGATGCCGAAAAGACTCAACCCCTGCTCTAACTCCGCCATTGGGTTCCTGCAATCCTTCCCAACCGGCAATGTTCCAAATAGCTTCATCAAGAAGATCCGGAACGCCGTTACTGCTTTCAGGTATAGTTAATTGTCCATCAGTAAAATGAGTCGGATTTAATTCGTAAGCACGCATTAATAATTGCGGAACAACCGTATGGTAGGGACGTATGTCATAGTCGGACGCATCATGATGGCCACCTGTTAAAGTAATAGGTGTGTTCCTAGGTGTATTCTCAGGAAAAAAATGTGGACTAGATGATGGTAAAGGTATATTTGATTCGTATAGGCTTGGATACGTACTCTGTGGATTTTCACCAAGAGACGCCAGCCCATTGCGTGTGTGATGCGAGGTTCCACGCACCCACTCGGTATAGTTTGCGTCTAAATCATCGCCCCATCTCTGATAGTACAAACCACGAGTAATTGTGTAATAAGCTTTAAACGCGGCCTCTTCACTTACAGCAGTAGCCCATGAAACACCTACGCCAGGAATTTGCACGCGGTAGCGCGTTCCTTCAGATGCGGCCACTGAAGATAAATCAATTTGATCAACTGAACCACCCGAGTCTGTATCGTAGGCAGACCGTTGCGTAATCGATAAACTTGAAGCCGCAATGCTACGCTGATCCATATCATTAACAGGCTGAATCAATACATTCGCAGAAGAAGGAAAGTTTGATAAATCTAAACCACCACCATCCCCCATCCATCCCGAAACGTAAGCCCATCTTTCTGTCGCCCGAGGATTGTATCCTATTTGATTAACTTGTATAGCTGTGCTTTCAAGGTATTTATCGCTAAAAGGCAGTATAAATTGAATCCCCTTCGGACCATTGATCGTTAAGATCTCTTGATTACCAATATTTTCATCTAATACCAACCAAATATGATGATCCATATCAATGATACGAGCACTATATGGAGCGCTATAACCCAATGAATAATTCCATGCCCCGACAGGTGTGGTCTGCCGGTGAACATCGGTGACATTAATCACTGAACCATCCGCCCGCATAATTGTCCAAGTCCCTTTTTGCCAGACCGGCCCGTCATTGCTCGTGGCACTTTCTGATGTTGTACAATCAACATTAAATTCAGCTAGTACTAGCTGGAGAACATTAGGTGCATAGCCATGTATAGAACGAAGTGGTGTATCGATCTCCGATTCCCGCCCGTTGGTACCGCTGTTGGGTCCCCCAATGGTCCGCGCATACGTGTTCGCACTGGCCAATCCACTTGGTGAATCTACTTCAACACGTAGAAAAACATCAACTTCAGCGGCAAGGTGACCAACCTTGTAAGTAGTACGATCACCTGGCAATGTGTCAATTAAAACTTGCCCGGGCAAATTCGCTCCCGCAACCAACGATGGCTCCGAAGCCAGATAAATCCGAACTTCCGATGCATTCGCGACTGCCTCCCACCCCAAGGTCACGGTACTACTAGTAACCTCACCAACGTTCATATTCAGTGTCGAAGCACTCACACAGGGAACAAACAGCGAAAAGCTCAAAAGCAGTAGCACTGAAAAATGCAATTTTTGTTTTTGCTTATTCAATGGGATATTCCTTTGCTTTAGCGGTTACCTGGCGATCGCCCCGTCTCATTTCCAGACATGCGCAAGAATGTGTTGATGTGAAGAATCTCAATGGCCACCACAATGGGGCAAGAAGAAATTCCTGCAATCCAAAAAGTACCTGCCAATTTCTATTTCAAAAACCTGATTCCTGAAGAAGCGATCAAATGATCAAATGATCAAATGCCATAAACCACTCTGCCTTGAGATGATTAAATTATGGTTAACCTTTTATTAAGATCGAATATACAGGAACGCTCCCCAACGTCAAGAGCGGCACCCCCAATAATCGGGATAATCCTTATTTTGCCGAGCTTACAAGCCGAAAGATACCCCCAGATAACGGCATGTCCAGTATTTTTCTATTAAAAAAACCGTAAACATGGAATCAAATCTGCCCAACCAAACCTCCAGCAACTCCAGGCTAAGAGCACCCTTTATGCATAAATTTATTTGACATATAGGTTAATATATGATAAATTACTTAATCTTAATTAGTGAAATTATCGGCCAATTGGGAGAGACCTATTGATGAGCCAGTCCTCGCAAAAGAAATCCTGGAGTCGGGTCGGAGCTCGGTTGAAACTAAGACACATTGGTTTACTTTTCAGAGGATTGGTACTTGTGGCGGCGTTTACGCTGCCTCGTTTAAGCGAGGCGGCTGACCCCCACAATTATCTAAGTGCAGTCGAAACAACGGGATCCAGCTCTATTACGCTCAAGTTCTATCGAGAAAACCATTGGTCATTTCCCAAAACCGATGCGTCAATCTATCGCACAGACAACCTATCAGGAACAAATAACTGGGGATCACCAATCGCAACGGTCCCGTGGTCAGAAACAACGACTTACGTAGACTCCACCGCAGCACCGGGCGTTCGCTACTTATACCGCGTCGATACAGGCAATAAAAATTCATACATCGCCGCAGGTATCAAAACGCCCGCGATCGAAGATAATGGAATCCTTTTGCTTGTTACAGATAATGTAACCGCCCCGCAGCTTGTTTCTGAAATCAACCTATACAAGCAAGACCTCGTTGGCAGTGGCTACCAGGTGAAGCAAATTACTGTTTCTCCATCAGACTCACCGCCTGAGGTTAAAGCTAAAATTTCAGCGGCATACAATGAAGATCCAATACGCACAACATCGCTAGTACTTTTGGGGGACATCCCGGTTCCGTTCTCGGGATGGACCAATCCTGACGGCCATGGCTCAAGACCTTTTCCGGCAGATGCCTACTACGGTGATATTGATGGCAACTGGACAGACAACACAGTAAATAATTCCAACGACACAAACTCATGGTGGACAAACCATCCGGGTGATGGAAAATTCGATCAAACACAAATCCCTTCAGATGTTGACTTGCAGGTCGGGCGCATTTCTTTTAACAACTTGCCTGCCTATTCCGAAAGCAACGTCGCATTACTTCGTCGCTACCTACAAAAGAACCATAGCTACAGACACAATCACTTCACGTTTGATGAAAATCTGTATACAGGCGAAAACCAAAACTCTCATACCGGGTATCTCGCTAGCGGACCTTTATTTGGGACAGACTATCGCCCATTCGTAAAAGCGGGTATGGGTCTACCAGATCCTGAATTCTGGGACCACCAAGAGAATAAATCGTATTGGTTAAGCTGCTGGTATCGCGGCGGCGGAAGCTATGTAAGCACATGGGGCATGGGAACGGTGCAAGATTTTGCAGAATCGCCTGGAGTGAACTCGGCAATATTCACATCTTGGGCTAGTTTCTACGGGGAATGGGACGTTCAAAATGCTTTTTTGAGATCGATCCTTGCCGCCAAAGGGAAAACGATGGCCGTCATTTATGCCGGCAGCCCCGTCATGCTACTCCACCCAATGGGCGCAGGTGAAACGATTGGATATGCGTTCAAAATGTCGCTTAACGGCGAAGGGTTTGATTTACCCTCCAGTAACTATAAACGACAGGTTGTGACCGACCTGCTGGGCGATCCGACAATCCGCTTGTTCCCCGTGTCACCGCCAACAGATCTTCAAGAAACTGACTTAGGCAGTTCGGTCGAGCTTTCATGGACTGCTTCACAAGATACTGATATTGCCGGCTATTACATCTATCGTGCCGAAGCAATAAATGGTCAATTTGAACGCATTCATCCAGACCTAATTACTGGCACCACATACGTAGATGCCAATCCCAGCTCAACAAATGTGTACATGGTGCGCGCAATTAAGTTGCAAGTAACTGGAAGCGGCAGCTATTACAACCCAAGCCAAGGCCTCCTCTCTAATCACATCAATGTCGCCCCAACAGTAAATGCAGGCAATAACGAAACAATTACATTACCGCTGAACCAAGTTAATCTCGACAGCGCAGTCAGCTATGACAATCTTACTGCCTCCTCCACAAACTTAACGACGATATGGACCAAACAATCTGGCCCCGGCATCGTTACATTTGCAGATGCCAATGCAGAGAACACAACTGCGACATTTAACACTCCCGGAAACTATATTCTGCGATTTACAGCCAATGATGGCGAATTACAAAGCCACGATGAAATCGCGATTAAAGTGCTTCCTATAGGCAGCAACGGCTACAATACAAATTTTGCTACCGATGTTTCCTCCGATGTCAATGAAGCCCAGATCGGCATCTTGGGCGAAATCCCCGAAACACATCTCAATGTAGATTGGTCCGGTGGCAATGTTAATGTCTCTGCACGATACAATGAATTTTATACCACCGTTCTAGATACCAGTGATGACGGCGATGGAATCAATGATAACAACGATGGATGGTACACAGGTAACGTTGATGCATCCCTTGAATTTCAATTTGTTAATGGCGACTCAAGTAACGTTCGCACAATTGTTGCAGTTCGCCAAAACGCGAATGAAGATACCAATACTTATGTTATGTATTACGCATTGATGTCTGGCGACACTATATCAATCCGGAAACAAACCGGCTACACAACTGAGATTCTTCTTGCCACACAAGCATTCGCCACATCTGGCGGAACAAGTACCTATACGATAACACTGAGCGCCAAGGATATTGGCGATACAACACAACTTACTGCAAGCTTAAAACAAGATGGCGCTATTATCGCACACCTAAGCGCCACTGATACCAACAGTCCACTTACTTCAGGCTACAACGGCTGGGGGATCGGTGCCGGACCAACCAGCAGCGGCACTTTCCGTGGCGCTCAGGCGACAGCCTTTTGGGTAAACAGCGTTCCAATACCAAATACCGCTCCGATCGCAACAGCTGACAGCTACAACACAAACACAAATACACCGCTAATTGTTTCTGCCCCTGGCTTACTGAGTAACGATATTGACAGCGATGGCGATCCACTATCGGCAATCAAAGTATCAGACCCTTCAAGCGGAACCCTCACACTCAATAGTGATGGCAGCTTCTCATATACACCAAATCCTGATTTCAACGGCCAAGACAGCTTCACCTATAAAGCTAACGACGGAACACAAGATAGCAATACCACCACTGTTACGATTAGTGTCGATGCCAGTGAATCAGCAACACTCGTCGGCAGCCATCTGTTCTACAATAACTCATCATTCGACACCACGAGCGACAATGACGCGATCGCAATAGATAAACAACCATTGTTACACGGCCAAACTGCAACATTCAACAACTATTCCAGCTATGTCAATGGCCTTAACGGGATCATGATTGATATTGCGGACAATAGTAATTTGAGTGGTCTTAGCGCATCTGATTTTGAATTCCGCATTGGAAATACAGGTATACCATCAAACTGGACAATCGCACCACCACCACAGAGTATTTATACACTCGCTGGCAGTGGCGAAAGTGGATCAGATCGCGTTGTGTTGACTTGGGCAGATCATGCCATAAAAAATCAATGGCTTGAAATTCGCATTCTAGCAAATGCAAATACAGGCTTTACTGAAGATCAAGTATTCTATTTTGGCAATATTGTAGGCGAAACTGGAAACAGTCCAACCGATGCTAAAGTTAATTTGTCAGATATTGCGGCAACACGCAGCAACCAGACAGGATTTGGTGTCGCTGCAATCAACAACAAGTATGACCATAATCGTGATGGCCGTGTAAATCTGAGTGATATCAGCATTACACGAACACATCAATCTGGTTTTACACCGGTTATTCTGATTACGCCGAACTGATTATCTGGCCATCGTCCTTAACTAACAGTATTCTTTCATGAAGAATCCTTAACACTGGAGGCGAAACAATATGAAAAAACAAATCATACAAACAGCTGCACTTAGTGCCTTTATTCTTTCGTCACCGTGCTTGGCAGCGCCATCAATCCAATATGGCGTTAACCAAACGATTAACTTATTACCAAATGCAGCAGACCAGGAAATTTCATTCTTTATAAGTGGCATAACAACACCAGCTATCGGCTTAGAATTTGACATTCAAGTGGGTGATGGTGGCATTGACCTTGGCGGCGATAACACCGGGCCAGTGATCACACATATTGATCTCATTTCAAACACAATCTTTGCAGATGGTTCCCCCACTCAAACCGATGTTGTCACATTCGATCTTGCTCGACAAAGTACAATTGATGTAGTTTCAACAGTCTTAGAAGACGGGTTACTTGCGACAGTTACTTTTAGTACTGTTGGTATGGATAGTGGCTCATATGATTTATTGCTCTCAGGTGTAGCGGGTTCTTTCAATACAGATCTTTTTGATAGTATTGGAAATCCGCTTTCAATAACAGCCCCCAACGGAACCATTAACGTCATACCAGAACCGTTAGCTATTGTTTTTTGCTTACTACTATCACCATACCTGCTATTACAGAGGGATCCTATCCGACTAAAATGCTAGACCAAATCGTGTACTTATGATTGCTGATTCACGCAATCACACATAATGTGATGGTTGCCGCAGAAACTCGTTTCGATACAACTCGCGTGAACATGGCATCACGTTAGTTAGTTAACATGTAATCTCTTAAATCTTGCTTATCTAGAATAATATCAATATTGCTTTAACAATATAAATTCGACATGGTGATGGCATTGAACGTATGCTCCATCTGGCTATAACGCTAGTTAGGATATATAAAGAAATGATCTGGTTAACGTTCTGTTAACTGCCATTCTTCAGACCACTGTATAGATTCTCTTGGATCAATCAGTTGATAATCGCCGTGCATCTCTAATTCTAAAATTGGAGATTCCATATGATTGTCTACATATATTTCTATATCGCTATGCTGTGGGTGAATTGCATTTGTCGGCGTTATACGCTGCTTAGTAAATATCCATGCCCCTATCACAGCATGGATTACGGCATCGCGCATTGAAATTTGAGCTTTAGTAGCAAGACCTTTATTATCTCTGTCTCTCTCATATGACGGAATGGTAAATATTTCATCACCTTCTATGCGAAAAGCATGGGCCGCTTGATCGAATTCAACAGACTTCGAATTTTGTTCATAACGAACTGCGTTAAGTGAATCTAAATGTACATAGGCAATTGCATCTGTATGAACTCGTGTGTTTGACCATAACCCCCAAGAAACTGGTTGATTACGCATATTTTTTGCAGTTACAGTTAATCTTGCTTTTTGACCACTGAGTAATTCATATCGCTTTGTGAGTTGAAGACCAGTAACTGGACTAACTGGACCACGAAGCTCAACAAAAGCTGAATCTTGATCTATCACAATGTAACGACCAAGTTCAGAAAAAGGATCAGGCGGCCAAATAGCCTTCCTTACATTAGCTCTTGGATTTACATTCTGCTGTGACCAGAAATCGGATTGCGGCCCCACCCAAACAATGTGCCCCTTCAGGTTCTGCCAAGGAGTGTCGGCTTCTGGCATGGGAAGCTGGTACTCAGTGGACAAAACTGTGTTATCCAAGATGTTTGGGCTTCCCTCACGTTTGAATGTTACTGCCCTTCCCCCGGCTTCAGGCCAAATACCAATCTCCAAACCATCCCGTTGGATAACTATGACATTTCTGTGTGATTGTGTAAATTCTTTTACAACACTATTAACCTCAGCGCACCCCAGAAATGCAAATGCCAAAATCATCAGCATAGAAAATTTGATCTGTTTATCTCTATTCATATAGCTATTTATATTAACAAAATAGATGATAGATTTATAGATATACTTAACGATTATTCTCGTTCTTCAGACAAACGTATATCAATCATGTTTAGATCATTTATTCTATTTATAACCAACAAATGTCTTCGTATATAATTTTATATACGTAATCAGTTGGAAAGAGTCACCGGTACACCGAGATCGAGCTGCTTGAGGGTGTTGACCCACTGCATGCCCTGCTCTCTCGGCACGGTTGACGGCATAGGATCACAGGTGCGGCCGAGCCGTTCATATTTGTCGCGACCAGTGTCGTGGTACGGCATGATCTCAACACTGCGAATCTTAGGTAGCGAACGGATCAGTTCGACAAGCTGACGGAGCATGTACGGCGCGTCGTTCTGGCCGGGGATAATTGGGCAGCGCAAGATAATGTCTGCGCCGGAGTCATGAAGATATCTGAGATTGCTGAGGATGCGCTCATTGCCGACCTGTGTGAGTTTGCGATGCAATTCGCTGTCGATCGCTTTAACGTCATAAAGGAACAGGTCGGTGACTTGTTGAACGCGTTGGATGTTGCGAAGCGAGACGTGGCCGCAGGTTTCGACGCAGGTGTGGATGCCTTGATCTTGAGCGGCTTGCAATAGTGCAACGGCGAAGTCGATTTGTGTGAGTGGTTCGCCGCCGGAGATGGTGAGCCCGCCGCCAGATTGATTGTAGTAGGGTATATCGCGTTTGACGATATCCATAATGCCGTTAATGGATCGGGTTTGGCCGTAGAGCTTGAGCGCTTCACTGGGGCAGCTCTGCACACAAGCGTTGCAGCCGTTGCATTTGCTGCGGTCAAGTTCGTGCCGACCGTTCATGACAAAGAGGTGTACGTCTCGCGAACATGATGATTCGCATGTACGGCAGCCAGTACAACGATCCGCACGGAAGCTAAGCTCGGGCTTGCGTTGTTGCGACTCCGGGTTATGACACCATGCGCAACGGAGCGGACAACCTTTGAGAAAGACTGTGGTGCGCAGGCCGGGCCCATCGAGCAAAGAAGTTCGCTGGACGTCAAAAACCATGCCGGTGTGTTGGGTGATCATGAATACTACTCGTTGAGGGTGCGTCGGAGGATTTCGTGTTGAATGCCGGGAGAAAGATCAATGTACCGTGCACTGTAACCACCCACGCGGACCATGAGGTGGCCCCATTTTTCAGGCTCTTTCAAGGCTGATTCAAGATCATCTCTTGATAGAACACTAATCATGGCTTGCGAGCCGCCCTGTTTGAAATAGGTATCGAGCATAGCACGCAGCTTGGGGAGATGGCGGGTAAACATTTCGCTTGCAAACTTCATGTTGTGTACCGCGCCGGCATGATGAGTCGGGTCAAGCTTCACCAATGAATTGAGGAACGCGGTTGTACCGTTGCGGTCCATACCCGGGAATGGGTTGACAGCGTTACTGAGCGCGTCGCCACGTGATCGACCATCAGCAGATGCGGACGTGTGATTGCCAAGATCAACATTGGTCGAGTTGTTGATCACCACGACCAAATAATGATGCAACCCGATGCGTTCAGCCTGCTCACGGGTGAAGCGGCAAACATGATCGTGCAATCGCTGCGCCATGCTGTCAGCATCCTGATGATCATTACCAAATTTTGGTGCAGAAAGAAGCTGACGACGAATATCGCCATGATCCAAGAAGTTGGTGTCGCAAGCGCGGATGATCTCATCGAACGTGAGCTGCTTACGCTTGTAAACCAGTTCATTGATGGCGGTGAGTGAATCAGCGGCGGTGATGTTGCCATAGGTTTCCATGGTGCCGCCAAAATAGCGCACACCACCCTCAAAAACTGGCTTGCCACGCGCGATACAATCGTCGGTCAGCATGCTGATAAACAAACATGCCGCATCGTTGGCCATGACCTGATATTCGATAAGCTGTTGATCGGCAAGCATTGCTGTGAAGTACTCGACCTGTTTGGTGTAGGCAGACCAGAGTTTTTCGAACGTATCGAATGAAGATGTGTCACCGAGGTCGAGACCGATCTGCTTGCCGGAGAGCGGATCGTAGCCGTTTCGGAGTGTGACTTCCAGCGCTTTGGCGAGATTGATCAGCCCGTTGGGTGAACCTTCGCTAGCGGAGCCAAGGACATACTCCCCACAGCCAAAAGGTGTGTATCGAGTGGCTTCTTCGATGGTCACATCAAAGGCATTTGCGACAGCCGGGATGTTCACGTCGTCGTTGTAAAGCATCGGGAACGTGCGCCCCTCGCCGATTGATTTCAATCCCGCTTCATAAACCTCCGGGTTCATGCCGTTATAAAAACGAAGCGAAAGTTGCGGCTGATTTTCTCTCACGGTACGCGTAGCCTGGATTGCAAGCATGGCGAACCGATCAGCAGCGGCTTCATCTGGCCGACCTTTGCCGCCAATGAAAACACGGTTGTTGAACATGTTGTCGTAGCCTTTGAGCAATCTCCAAAGTGATTGAACAATGGCAAGCGCGCGGGCTTCGGTGATACGACCTGCGTCAAGATCCTTGGCTAGGAATGGACCGAGATAAATATCCATCCGACCATAGTTCCAAGTGGTGGACATGAGTGCGTAGAGCCAGAAAAGTTGCGTAGCTTCAAGAAACGATTCGGGAGCACGGCGTGTAAGCGCTTCAAGCGCAGAGGCAAGGTCGCTAAGCGCAGTCTCTTCGTGCTCATCAGTGATATGTTCTAGTTGAGCTTGGACTTGACGGTGGTAATAACGTAACGCCCGGACAAGTAGGTCGAGCGCCCGAATCATGCCGAGGTAGAGTTCGCGGGCTTGATCATCCTCTGCCGTATTAGCCTGGCGGAGACACTCGGCTTTCAGGCCGGGGATACCCAAGTGAAGAAGTTTCTGATAATCCAAGGTCGCACCGGCCATGCGGTAAAGCGGAAACGCGACGCCGGGGTGATCCCAGTATTCATCTTCCGGCATGTAGCGTTTCATCTCAGGCGGGAACGCGGCACGTGTTTTGTGTTGCGTTGTGCGCGGCCGCCAGTAGTCCAGCATCTCTTCGATTTCTTCACGCTCATGATTGGTGAACGTCAACTCTTCCAAAGCAGCACAGATGTCAGCCTCGCGGCAGTAGTAGCCCAGTCCGCCCGGCTCGGCGCTGAAACCCACCATCGGCATGCGGATTCGGCCTGCAAGCAGATCGCCCTGTTCAAGCGGCTGGAAAATAGCAGGATACATAACCTCTAGGCAAGCGAGTTCGCGGTCAATCTTACTCGTATGCTGATGAGCGCGGTATGTGCGCGTGAAGGCGCGTTCGAGAGCCAGAGGCTCAGGATAAGAAGGAGCAAAGCCACGGCCCTGCATGAGTTCGCCAGCACTAATGGCTTCAATGAGTTTGATAGACATACACTTACTCCGTTGCATGGATGAACTATGATACATGGTCGCGCTATGAGACCATCATCCTGACACTTCAATCATAAATTGACTGTGAAGATGGGATCTTCTGGCATTCAATTAATTATTCTGGTATACAAAGATTATGGAGCATTATAGATGGCAACAGATCGTACCGAATGATGATCGATATCATTTAGCGCGAATGCACATGGCCGCACAGGAACCGCGATCTATACACACACAGGATTATCCAGAAGTGTTCTGGATCGAACGCGGGTGTGGGCTCCATCACATCAATGGCGAAGCCAAAAAGCTGCAACGTGGTGATCTCATCTGGATTCGCCCGACAGATTCCCACGGTTTTAGCGCAATCAATACAGACGGATTCGTGCTAACTAACCTTGCGCTTTCAACTGAAACCGCAGAAACATTACATAGCCGATACTTTGAGCATGATGATTGCTTTTTCTGGCAAACAGAGAAGCTGCCCAAACGACATCATCTTGACGCAAGCTATTTACAAACGCTCATGCATAAGGCTGATGAATTGGACCGCTCCCCTCGGACTCAACTTGAAGTTGATCGTTTCTTACTTGATTTAATGCATCATTTGAAATCTGATCATGACGCTGCAAATACCCATGACTTGCCGGATTGGTTAGCACGTGCGCTTGATCAATATAGTGAACCAGAACATTTCCAAGGCGGCGCTCAGGCACTTGCTGAATTAGCTGGTCGCACACCTGAACATGTAAACGCAACGTTGAAGCAATGTGTTGGGCAAACAGCCACATATGTAATCAATCAGGCGCGAATGGTCTATGCGGCAGGACAACTGCGCATCAGCACGAAAGAGATCATCGAGATCTGCTACGAATGTGGATTCGACAGCCTCGGACATTTCTACAAAATCTTCGGCGAGTACATGGGCACATCGCCCCGAAAATATCGGATGAGTCATCTGGCAACACTCGGCCGTTAGATGGAAGTGCTTTTAACCGTGTACAAGACCAAACCTCCCTCTTATGCGACTATCGCCTAAAGGGCCCCTATCAAGCTATTATAAGAGTGAAAGATCGCTATTAACCTGCAATGTAAGAAGTTACATACAGCAGCCAAATGGAAATCATTTGTAACCTGGGGGCAATATATGGTACAATGTGGCCTTCTCGTGTATGCCGCAGACGGGTGGGCTGTCGTCGGCAAGTGGTTTGATATTAAACAGTTGCAATCTGCAACCTCGTGTTTACTTCGTGATCTACGAAGATCGAAAGGCGCATACATTGGCAGAAGTCATTATTAAAGATGTTGAGAAGGTTTATCCCGGCGGCTTCCAAGCTGTGAAGGGAATCAATCTACATATTGAAGATGCGGAATTTATTGTGCTGGTCGGGCCGTCAGGCTGCGGCAAGTCCACCACGCTCCGCATGGTTGCTGGCTTGGAAGAAATCACGGGCGGCACAGTTTCGATTGGTGAGCGTGTAGTGAATGATGTCCCGCCAAAGGATCGAGACATTGCCATGGTGTTCCAGAACTATGCACTTTATCCGCACATGACTGTTTATAAGAACATGGCATTTGGCCTGAAGCTACGCGGCATGAAAAAGGCGGACATCGATGAACGTGTTCGCTGGGCATCATCAATCCTTGGATTGGATGAATTACTAGAGCGTAAGCCAAAAGCTTTGTCTGGTGGTCAGCGCCAGCGTGTAGCAGTTGGCCGCGCAATCGTCCGCCAGCCGGCAGCGTTCCTTTTTGACGAACCGCTTTCTAACCTCGATGCAAAGCTGCGTGTTGAAACGCGTGCGGAACTCAAACGCTTGCACCACAAACTGCAAACAACCACCATTTACGTGACACACGACCAGGAAGAAGCGATGACGCTTGGCGATCGAGTCGTGGTCATGAGCGAAGGCTTGATCCAGCAGGTTGACGCGCCGTTGACCGTATATGAGCGGCCAGTAAACCGCTTTGTAGCTGGCTTCCTTGGCACGCCACCGATGAATTTTGCGGATGGATCACTCATCGCAAAAGATGGCGACACGTATTTTGAAGGCTCTGGTCTATCAATCAAGCTTTCTGCACAACAAGCGTCACAAGTGAGCGGTAAAGTCGGCCAAGAAGTATCTCTCGGCTTGCGTCCCGAAGGCTTGTTCCTTCAACCAAATGAGCATGCAAACGATGAGGCATGTACAGCCGAGTTAACTGTAAACGTGATCGAACCACTGGGCGACACCATGGATATGTTCTTGGACACATCTACTGGCTCACGACTGGTTGCACGTGTAAAAGCACAGCAAATCGCGATTGACAGCCAAGTGAAACTCTACATCGACACAAGTAAGATCCATATTTTTGAGCCGGGCACGTATGGAAAAAACCTCAGCCTCGCACCGTCACAAGAAGCTGTGACCGCTTAATCACCGATATTAGATTAACTACCAAACCTCGTTATTTACAGCGAGGTTTTTTTATATCTACTGTGCATTCGTCAAATCACATCGAATCCACTTGCACTGCGAACCCATCACCCTCCGGGAGGCGCATAAAAAAAGAAATGATGCACATATCGCTTGGTGTACCATTCCTCATGTCCCGTTGCCTCGAGTCCTCATGGGCGGTTGTTCCCAATCCTGAGACCTCACAAACAATCTAAAATAGAGATTGCCAGATTCTTACAAATTACCTTGGGTGTTGCAACAGAAAAATCACTTAAAAAAAGCTCCACCTTTGGGCAGAGCTTCTCTCGTGTATGCCGCTAGTAGCACATGGCTAATAAACAGCTGTATGTAACAGGTTTCATTGACTAGCCCTTCATACCGGAGCTTGCAGCGTTGTCCATGAAGTACTTCTGAGCTGCGAAGAAAAGAACGATGCATGGGAGCATGGTGAGGAAACTAGCCGCCATAAGTAATTCACGGCTTTGCACCCCGTATTGGCCGTTGAATGTGTTGAGCTCTAACGCCAACGTCCGCATCTCTGGACTGTTTAAGTAAATCAGCGGGCTCATAAAATCATTCCACGCAAACATGAAGGTGTAAATCGCCACAATGGCGATCACCGGCGCAGAAAGTGGCAACATGATACGCCAGTAAATCTTGAAGCTGGATGCCCCATCAATGCGGGCAGCCTCAAGTAGTGATTCCGGAATTTGCGCGAAAAACTGACGGAACATAAAGATAAAGAACGGTGTACCGAACCATGCAGGCACGATCAATGGCAAGAGCGAATCAATCCAACCCACTGAACGGAACATCAGAAAGACCGGGATCATCGTCACCTGTGCGGGAAGCATCATGGTTGAAAGCATGATCATAAACAGAATGTTGCGGCCACGAAATCTGTAGCGTGCAAATCCATAACCGACCAAACTGCTGGAGACAACCTGCCCGATGACACACAACACCGTGATCACAATCGTGTTCGCCAGTGCGGGGAAATGCGGCAACCAACCGCTTATATCCAATCCCATCTTCTTCAGCGCTTCAAGATAGTTGCCCCACTGAAACACCGAGGGGAAGAACTGGCCAATGTTGCTGATCTCTTGGTCGGTTTTTAGGCTGTTGCTGATGAGCCAGAGGAATGGCAGCATAAGCATGGAGCCCCCTCCGATCAGAAGCGTATAGATAAAGATCTTGCCGGCCATTTGCTGCCGCTTCATTGATCGCAGCTTCATATCAGGTTTTGAAAGCGGGGCGTCGTCTATCTTCAAGTTAGGCTTTTGCGTTAATGTGCTCATGCTTTAAGCCCTTCGTAGTGCACCATGTTTTTCGACCCGCGGAAAACGAGCAGGGTCATGATGAGGATGATGATAAAGAGGATCCACGCCAATGCACTTGCGTAGCCCATTTTATGCAAACGGAAGGCGTTGTCGTAAAGGTTCAGGACATAGAACATCAGGTTTTCGTTGGTGCCGCCAGAAGAACCGCGGATAACATAGGCTTGTGTGAACACTTGGAATGAACCGATGATGCCCATGACCAGATTGAAGAAAATGAGCGGAGACAGCATCGGCATCGTCACGGCGAAGAATTTCTTGACCGGGCCGGCGCCGTCAATAGTGGCCGCTTCATAGAGTGATTGCGGAATACCTTTTAACCCTGCTAGGTAAATAACCATTCCGCCACCGACGCCCCATAGCGACATGATGACCAATGCAGGAACAGCGAACCATTCCGCATCTTTACCGAACCAGTCCGGTGCTTGATAGCCAAACGGTTCGAGGAAGAGATTCAAGAACTGATTGAGCATTCCGTTGTCGTTATTAAAAATTGTGATCCATAACGTGACCAATGCCACACCGGTCACCACTGAGGGAACGAAGTATGCTGTGCGGAAGAACGAAATTCCCTTTGCAGATACATTCATCAGTAATGCAACCAAGATGGCTGCAACCTGTGTCACCGGTACACAAAGGATTGTGAAATACGCAGTGACCCATAATGATTGCGAAAAATCTTTATCGAATTTGAAGATGTGTATAAAATTATCAAAACCTACAAACTCTGCACTACTAAGTGGCGCCATAGCAGACCACTTGGTGAATGCAAGAACAAGCGAAAGAATCATCGGACCAAGAACCAAGAGCAAGAAACCAATAAGCCACGGCGAGATGAATAGATAGCCCGTACGTTCCTGAGCTTTATCAAGCGAGCCAAGTTTTTCCTTTCGTGCAAACCACCAAAGAACGGTAATGGCGAGTGCGAGAAGCACACCCGTTACAGAAACCACTTTCACCCATGGCACACGTGAATAGGCCTTGTTATTAAGTGGTGATTCGAGTTCTTTCAGCCAACGCGATTGAATCGCCTCCGCAGCTTCCATCGGTGTCTTTTTGTCAAGCTGCAAAGTTTTCTGCATCTCACTGTCTACAATGCTATCAAACTTTTTAAGCCGAGGGTTCTGAGCAAGCCGACTCTTATCAATCATATCGAGGAAAAGCTGCGCATTCTTGGGTTTCTGGCCCGGTGAAAGAAAGGCATCACTTTCTCCGACGCGCTTCATGCAGGGCATAGCGAGGCCAAGCTCACTGGTCATGATCTGACCGTCTTCACCACAAAGAAATTTTAAAAGTTCATATGATGCATCGGAATTTTTCGTCCCGGCAGAAATAGCCCATGAAACCGTGGCGATATTACTCACGGTTTGTGTACGATGTGGCAACGGAACGATGTCCCAATCAAACTCGGTAATCTTTCGATACTGCGGGGTCATCCAACGTCCGAGCGGCCCGATGGAACCGATCTTGCCACGGCGGAACATATCGTCTTCATTCTGACTGATGCCGGTAGGGTTATAAACGCTATCATCGTCCATGCGCATCTGACGAATCAGATTGAGCATGCCTTGTGCACCATCTTGTTCAAGCTCGACGTTTGTAAAATCATCATTGAATTTGCCACCGAAGAAAGCGCCATCATTTAACCAGACAAGATTGCGGATCATGGCCGGCCATGTCTTAAGCACGCCGCCATAGTATTGCTCGTTCTTATCGCCAGGGATACTCAGCGCCCGGATTTTTTTCATGGCATCACGATATTCGTCCAATGTCCAGCCATCGTAAGGTATTTTTATACCGGCTCTTTTGAAAAGATCCACGTTGAGGTACATGACCATGGTCGTGAAGTCTTTGGCGATCCCAAATAGATCGCCCTGCCCTTGCCGTTGCGCGTCCTTATCAAAGCGAAACGCATCGATGAGGATGGGGTAGAACTCATCGGTCATCGCGTAGCCGCTATTCTGTTCACGATCTTTCTGGATCAATGGCGAAAGGTTCAGCACCATATCGGTGTCAGCAAACTCAGCAACATCTTCATAACGCAGATAAAAAAGATCGGGGGGCGTACCGGCGGCAAGCATGGTTTTAAGCTTGGCGTCATAGTCATTGGCATGTAGACGCTTTACTTTGATTGTGGGATGTGAAGATTCAAACTCACGAACCAGCTTCTCAACAATGGCTTCTTCTTCGGTGTCGCCCCAGTGCAAAACAGTCAGAACCGTTTTACCTTTCTCTGAAGCTTCGCTATTCATGCGCACCATTCGGACGCTCACATCAATGAACGCCCATACCACAAGCAATACAGTCGCGGCGATCAGCAATGTGCGTAGTGCTTTTGCGATTGTCATCCTGTCTCTCTTCTGTAGCTTTCGCCACGCGTATCAAATCCTAAACAGAAACTTTTCCCTGTTACGTTGTTTACCACAGGTGAGCCGGGCTGCGCTCCCCAGCCAGCTCGTCGGCTCGCCCGTAGTAAACTTATTCCATCATTTCACGATTCACGAGAACCGCTGTACCGTATGCCGGTATGGTTATTTCCATGTTGCCGTTTTGTGCCTGATAGTTTGTCGCTGAATCACTTAACTCCAGCGTGGGACGGGCTGTCGCATCATCATTTTCATACACCACGTAGCTTTGATCTTTACCCATAAGGTTGACCAACGGCTTGTTCCAATCATCACGTGAAATCGGCACACTGACCTTCCGCGACTTGCGGCTACGATTGATCACCACATAAACATGCTGATCATCAACATCGCGTGCAAAACCAAAAATGTTCTTTGTGTCATTGGTGATAATGGGGCGATAGAAACCGGTACGTAAAGGCAAAAGTGCAGCACGAAGCGCAATCCATTTCTGCGTTTCATCAAAAATATCCTGCTTGAAACCAACATAAGGCTGATCGAACTTCATGCCGGGCCATGTCATCGGTTGACGGTTGGAAGGATCATCCGGACTCCACATGCCAGCTTCATTACCGTAGTAAATCATTGGCGCGCCAACGTATGTCATCTGAAAACCGAATGCTTGCAACATCCGTCGATATTCAATTTTGCTTGGCCGACGTTTCTCGTAGCGCGGACCGCTATCCTGCAAACGATTTGCTCCATCATATGGCAGGTCAGGATTGACAAACATGGATGCAAAACGATCTGTGTCGTGACTGTCAAAAAGATTCTGCTGCACAAGTGATACTTGGAAAGGATAGTTGTACGCCACACGATTCAGCCGAGCAGCCAATTCCGTCGGCGGAATCTGATCCTTCACATCGACAAAGAAATCTTGAGCTGCTTGTGCGAAACGATAATTCATCACTGCGTCAAACTGATCGCCTTGAAGCCAATCTTGCGCCCAATGCCAAATTTCGCCACTGATGTATGCGTCGGGATTGATCGATTTCACCAGTTTCCGCCATTCAATCCAAAACGGATGCGGAATATCACCGGGGACATCAAGTCGCCAACCATCGATACCCTTGCTCGGATCGCCGTTGGGCGCCATCCATCGATTTGTGATATCGAAGATATGTTGGCGCGGCCCATCAGCAAGTCCTTTCACAGGATCTTTCTTGAAGGCAGGTAGCGCCCCGCTTGGTCCATCCCATGCGACCCATTGAATACCACCAACTTTGCCAGGTTCACCGCCATTACCCCAATCGGTGATTTCAAACCAGTCTGCATACTTTGAAGCTTTGCCATTCTTAAGCACATCCTGGAAAGCGTAGTGTGCACGGCCAACATGATTAAACACACCATCAATCACAATCTTGAAACCCTGCCGATGCGCCTCCTCAATGAAATCGAGGAAAACCTTGTCGCTTTCGGACCACTGCCACGTCGTGGGGTCCATAGTTTCGCCGCTGAGCTTTTCGAGATCGCCTTTTACCCCAAAGTTATCATCAACATGGCGATAGTCTGATGCATCATATTTATGCATACTTTCGCCTTCGAAAATAGGGTTAAAGTAGATCGCGGTCACACCAAGCTCGCGCAGGTAAGGCAGCGCCTCTTTCACACCCTGCATGTCACCGCCATAGCGTCGCCACCAAACATTACCCACGCCTGAGTAAAAATTTTCTGCACCTGGCTTTTCGCCAGGCAGTGTTTCCCACCAATTGCTAGTCCAACGCTTAGTGCCTTTAGGATCGTTTGCTGTTTCACCGTTGCGGAAACGTTCGGGAAAAATCTGATACCAAACCACGTGCTTCGCCCATGCAGGTGTTTCAAATGCAGGAGCCATTTCCCCTGCATAAGAATACTGCTTGGCCATCTCAGCATCCTCATGTGAACCGTCGCGACCAACAAAACAAACCACATCGCCATCTTGAACGGCAAAGTAGTAACGGATTTGTTTCTGATTACTGCGTGCAATCACGCCATATACGTCAAAGCCTAAAGCACGATCGACGGGATTCATCACTACTGATTGCCATTGATTCTGCTCTCCCTCTGCAAACCATAACGTCACACTGTCCACATCCTTTGCTTGCGTGCGAAGCTGAATGATTGCCCTTCCCTTTTCGAATACGTTAAAGCTTTCAAGCTCAACCACATCCATGCGGATGTGATTATCCTTCGGCTTAGGTAGTTCGCGCCCATCAGGTCCGACCAATGCAGCACTGTTCACACCATTGTGGCCGTCGGGTTGTTCCAATTGTTTTTCACTTGCAGGATCGTTCATCCAACGGTTGCCGTTGACAACGAATTTATAGAAATGCACGCCCTTACCGAGAGGGATTCTCACCTCATACACACCGTTACCAATGTGCTTCATGAGGTTCGTATCTTTATTCCAACCATTAAACGAACCAGCCACTGAGACAGAATTGATCTTGCCTTGCACAAAACGTCCCGGACGATAAACAAATCGATGTAGGTACTTGCCACCACCTACACGTTCATCGCTGCCTTTCATTTCGCGGAGGATTGATTCTTCTTCAGCAAGTTCTTCTACTGAAAGCTTAACCTTATTCGGCTCGACACTGATATCAACACCCGAATTCTCACCGCCATAACCATCCCCCTCGCCAAGCGCAGGATCGCTTTCAGGGTCTGCAATGTGCTTTTCCCCATTAAGAACGAATTTATAGTGATGAAGCCCTTCCTCAAGCGGAACCTCAACAGCCCAAACCCCGTCCGCCCCGCGTGCCATAGGTGTTGCTTTCGCATTCCACTCATTAAAACCGCCTACCACCGATACCGATTGAACATCTTCTGCGCTCTCATATCGGAAGGTATGCTTCAACTCCTTCGCACAAGCGCTCAGACTCAAACTAAATAATAATGCCCACATACATCCCCAGCCCCAGCCGGTCCCGTTTGCAATCCGTCTCATAAATGTTCCTTCATTTCCTGACAGCAGTGTTATGATTGTCACAACAACGATTAATCTGCAAGAAATAGCCCACTGACAATGCGCCATTTCTGCTGCCCGGTATCAATATTGGAGACGGAGTCCCTGTTCCCTTCATTACCTACATGAAAACCCATCATTCATGCAGCCGTCCGTCCAACTTTCCAAACTCGATCACGTACCGGGCGTAAAACTTGCCGCCATCGATGTTGATTCACGCAACACCAAATGCGTCGGCAATGCGGCCGCGGCACGATCCGCCTTCCCTCTGATTCGCTCAACAAGGCGTTCACACGCCATCACCCCAAGTTCATACAACGGCAAGTGCACCGTGGTCAATGTCGGATTCACGAAAGCCGTGTACTGAATATCATCAAAACCCACGATCGAAAGATCGCCGGGAACATTTCGGCCATGCCGATTGGCCCAGTGAATCGCACCAAGGGCCATCTTGTCGTTCCCCGCAAAAATTGCGGTCATATCAGGATGCGCTTCAAGCAGCTTTGCCGTTGCTTCTGCACCATGCTCTTCGGTGAAACGACCATCACATATCCATGTGTCGTCAAAACCTTCAACATTAGCATTGGCCATCCGACGCTTGTAGACATCCAAAATCTCACGGGATGTGAAGACTTCCAGAGCACCATGAACCATACCTATCTTGCGATGGCCCAACTGCTGCAGATAAGTCATGACCTGCTCTGCACCAGAGCGGTAGTCACAAACCACGTGATCAAGATCCCATTGCGGGAACTTGTTATTTACGACCACCATGGGGTGCCCGTTCTCTGAAAAATCCTTCATGAACGAATGTCGATCATTAAATCCAATGCAAAGCGCACCATCAATAAAGCGGCGTTCAAACAGCTCTACATGCCTGCGCTCTTTAATAAAGTCCGGCTTGGCATGTTCCAACATGACTTTATGCCCAAGACGGGCAGCTCGGTCACAAATGCCACTGATCAGCTCACCGAAGTATGGGTCAGCCATCGCGTGCCGCAAAGTTGGCATCAAAATACTAATGACTCTGGTATAGCGGCCTGAAAGACTCTGAGCTAGACGATTGGGGCGATAGCCAACACGTTCGATGACTTTGTTGACCTTCTGCCGGGTCGGCTCAGTAATCTTAGGATTGTTATTGAGGACCATGGAAACGGTTGCGACGGAAACACCTGCCTGCCGCGCAATTTCCCGGATTCCCACCCGTTTGCCACCGTTTGATTTTTCCTGCTTACTCAAAGCGGATCCTTGTAAAAGCGCTTGACGATCTTTCCCCGCCTCGGGCGATTGCCCCTCATCTCCGCCGCTACCACCTGTGGTATCGGCCATGATCTGGGCCATGACTTCGGCGCCAGAACTTACTTTTACCACATATTCTCTAGAAGCGCTTGACATTATGGTTAAACAGTTTACCATCTTAGTTAACGATTGCAAGTAATCGTTAAACAAAAACTCATCTTTGTCCACCAAACACTCTAGAACGCACAAACGCACCCAATATATGTAAGTGTTTATTGAACATAAATTTAAGCATTATACCCGGGAAAACCCTTGCTTCATGAAGGCTCCCGTGCAATCAGCTGCAGCCCAATTGATTCTTTGGGGCATGTACATGGACGGCTGAAATTTAAAAAGTAAAAAACCCGTTGACTTGCTTCAAATCACTGTTATATTTGAACTGTTGGGTCTACATCTTTGTCTGGATCACTTTGGTTTATTACCAGGCATTTCTCTTGGTTCTGCTGAAGCACAACGGTTTGTCGTTCAACCAAACCCCTTATGGGTACGTTTGAACATTATCTTCGAAGTTCTCGGTAAACCGTTTAAACGAATCAGGCAACAATACGCTTGGAGGTAACAATGCCTAAGCTCACAACTCTTCAACAACGACTCACGAACTCAAGAGCATTTACTCTAATTGAGCTCCTTGTGGTCATTTCGATCATTGCATTACTGATCGGCATCTTGCTGCCAGCGCTTGCTGCGGCACGCGGTACCGCTCGAAGCATTTCATGTCTGTCGAATATCCGGCAGATGGGCGTCGCCGCGGTCGCGACTTCGGCTGACTACAAAGGCTACATCCAAATTTCTTCATCTGATCACTCCTACGGCAATCCCGGTGGACGGCCGCCAGCAAATGCTGACAAGTATCAGTATTGGCCAGATGGCCGCATCAAGGACTGGGCTTCTTCACTTGTCTCTTACATGGGTGGTGGACGCGATCAAAGTTTTGACGAGCCAGATCAGAATGATGTCAGCAAAATCTACCTTTGCCCAAGCGATGCTGCTCAAGATGAAGTCAATGGTGGCTACCACATTCTGAATAATATTGATGGCGGGCACATCGAAGACCCGAACCCAATCTCCTATGGCACCAATGCCGACCTTACCACTTGGGCGCGTCCAGGCACAGCCTATGGTCCAGGTTCCGCAGGTGGATACGCTGACTGGGGTTGGGGCGCAGGTATCAATCTGGACAACGGACTACCTGCCTCAGGCGATCTTGGATCAGTCCAAAACCCAACAAAAACTGCGATGTTCATCGAAGCCGGTACAGAAAACGGACCAACAACCGGCAACCCAAACAATCGCTCTGACGCACTCATGTATACAGGTTCATGGTATGTCGGTGCTGGTGAAGGCACATTGAAAGATGTCTATGACGCTTCATGGGCAAACGTCAAGATGCCACTTGAAATCAATCAAGGCGATCGCCACAACAACAGCATCAATGTTGCGTTCACCGATGGCCACGCCGCCAATACCAACGAAAGCACATGGGAAGACGTCTATCTCGACGTGAATAAAAACTAATGCTGACTACAAAGAAGCTTTCTGATGTTGACCCGACATCAGAAAGCTTTCTTCATTTGTTCGTCTTCGGGTCAATCGTTTAGTTTTTTCAAACTGAATAGCTACAACTTTCTAATCATCATATGAAGGAGGAACTTCATGAGAACACGTACTTTGACAGCACTAGCCGCAATCGCAGCACTTGGTTTGGCCACAAGTGCCAATGCAGCTTTTACCCTCGCTGGTAACTTCCAAGACGAAGGTGCATACGGCGGCGTTGAGTGGCAACCAGGCGCAGCTGGCAATGAACTAGCAGATTTAGGCAGTGGCAAACATTCGATCACACTTACCGGCCTTACTGCAAACACACTGTATGAATTCAAAGTCACCGATGGTACTTGGGATAATTCATGGCAAGCCAGTGGCAATTCATGGGGATATACGGATGCCGCAGGCGAACTTGTGGTT